>DAHVLW010000140.1:0-4533 GCA_027320205.1 Acidimicrobiaceae bacterium | reverse complement strand
CGTGGTACTGCAGGTCGAGCAGCGCCACCTGCGGGGAGCCGAGCGGGAGGTCGTGACGGGCCCGGAAGGCCTCGACGAGGCGGTGCTTGATCACCCAGTCGCACTCCCTGTCGAGGCCGAGCGGGTCCTTCTCGATCCCGTCCATGCAGTGCCGCCACATCGCAAGCGCCCGCTCCTCCATCGGCGAGAGCCCGCGGGTCTCGGCGTAGCGGACTGCGCGTGAGAGGTACTCCTGTTGGATGTCGAAGGCGCTCGCCTCTCGCCCGTTCGCCATGCGGACCTTGCGGCGGGTGCAGGAAAGGTCGTGGCTGATCTCGCGGATCGCGCGGATCGGGTCCTCGAGGGTCATGTCGCGAAGCACCACTCCCGGCTCCTCGAGCATCCGCAGAAGGATGCTCATGGTCCCGATCTTGAGGAACGTCGTGTACTCGCTCATGTTCGAGTCGCCGACGATGACGTGCAGGCGACGGAAGCGCTCGGCGTCGGCGTGCGGCTCGTCGCGGGTGTTGATGATCGGGCGGGACCGCGTCGTCGCCGAGGACACGCCCTCCCAGATGTGCTCCGCCCGCTGGGAGATGCAGTAGACGGCACCCCGGGCCGTCTGGAGCACCTTTCCGGCACCGGCGTAGATCTGGCGGGAGACGAGGAAGGGGATGAGCACCTGCGCGTAGTGGGCGAAGTCGTCCCTCCGGCTCGTCAGGTAGTTCTCGTGGCAGCCGTAGGAGTTGCCGGCCGAGTCGGTGTTGTTCTTGAACAGGTAGACGACGCCGCGGATCCCCTCCTCGCGGAGGCGAGCCTCCGCCGAGACGACGAGCCCCTCGAGGATGCGCTCGCCCGCCTTGTCGTGGGCGACGAGGTCCTCGATCGCGTCGCACTCGGGCGTCGCGTACTCGGGGTGGCTGCCGACGTCGAGGTAGAGGCGTGCACCGTTCTCCAGGAAGACGTTCGAGGATCGCCCCCAGCTGACGACGCGGCGGAACAGGTAGCGCGCCACCTCGTCCGGGCTGAGGCGACGCTGGCCGCGCAAGGTGCAGGTGACGCCGTACTCGTTCTCGAGCCCGAAGATCCGGCGCTCCACGACGGGCCACGCTACCGTGAGAGCCGATGGCGCAGGGGACGCCACCCGAGGGCGGCATGGTGCTCTTGACGACGGTCGTCGGGAGCTTCCACGGCCGGGTGCTCTCTGCCAGGCTCGGCACCGAGGGCGTGCTCGCCGAGCTCAGCCCGCCGACCGACGGCCCCTACCCGCTGCAGCGGGAGGTCGACGTGCTCGTGCGCGCCGACCAGCTCGAGCTCGCCCGGGAGATCCTCCTCGCCGACGCCGTCGACGCGGCGTTCGACCCGCCGTGGCCCAGGGCCACTCGCCGAGGCGTCGGTCGCACGCGGCAGCTGCGCCGACGCTGGAGGCGCGCCGGCGACGGCGGCTCAGCCGGCTGAGCCCGTGACGGCTCCGGCCAGGAGCGCGGCGAGCTCCCCGCCCTCGATGCGACGAAAGGCACGCCTCCCGTTGGCCCCGCCGGGCGTCCCGTCGGCGTGGGAGAGGATGGCGACCTCGAGGTCGCCGGCGGCGAGCTGGCGGTCGGGGCCGGCGAGCACGCCGACGCAGGCGGGCACGGCCTCGGCGAGCGCCCAGCCCTCGGAGAAGGCGGTCTCGAGCCGGCCGGCGATGACCTCGGCGTCGCCCCAGAGGACCGTCCAGCGCTCCTCGTCGACGACCGTGCCGTCGTAGGAGATGTGGTACATGCGGTTCCCCGCCTCGCTCTTGCCCAGCTCGGCGACGAGGATCTCGACCTCGAGAGGCTTCATCTCGTGGGTGAAGACCTGCCCGAGGAACTGCGCGTAGAGGTTGGCGAGCGAGCGGGCGTCGACGTCGTCCCGTGAGTAGGCGTAGCCCTTGGTGTCGGCGTGGCGGATGCCGGCGACGCGCAGCTGGTCGAACTCGTTGTACTTGCCGACGCCGGCGAAGGCGACCCGGTCGTAGATCTCGCTGATCTTGTGGAGGGTGCGGGAGGGGTTCTCGGCGACGACGAGGATGCCGCCGTCGTAGGTGACCGCGACGAGGGCCCGGCCCCGCGCGATGCCCTTCTGGGCATACTCGGCGCGGTCTTTCATCACCTGCTCGGGCGCGACGTAGTAGGGCATCGTCATCGCGACGCACCCCCCTCGACCCGATCGCGCCGATGGAGCACGGCGGCGAAGCGCTCGGCGACCTCGGCGTCCTCGAGCCGGGCGAACCCGCCCTCGTCGACGGTCGCGACGATCGGGTAGATCCCCCGGACCGGGTCGGGACCTCCCGTCGCGGCGTCCTCGTCGGCCGCCTGGAACAGCGCCTAGACGGCGAGCTCGACCGCCTCGTCCCGGGTCAGCTGCTCGCGCCAGCCGAGCTTGATCGTCGTCTTGGCGTCCTTGCCGCCGGAGCCGGTCGCGTGGAAGTCGGTCTCCTCGTAGCGCCCGCCCGTGACGTCGTAGGTGAAGATCCGCCCCTTCTCCTGCAGGGCGTCCCATCCGGCGAAGAGCGGGACGACGACGAGTCCCTGCATGGCCATCGGCAGGTGGGCACGCACCATCTGGGAGAGCTGGTTCGCCTTGCCCTCGAGGGTGAGCGCGGTGCCCTCGACCTTCTCGTAGTGCTCGAGCTGGACCTGGAACAGCCGCACCATCTCGACTGCGGGTCCCGCCGCCCCGGCGATCGCGACGGCGGAGAAGCGGTCGGCGGGGAAGACCTTCTCGATGCTGCGGTGGGCGATGCTCGCACCCTCCGTGGCGCGGCGGTCGCCGGCCATGACGACGCCCGAGGCGTAGCGCAGCGCGGCGATCGTCGTCCCGTGGCGGATCTCGAGGCCACCGGGAAGAGTGCCCTCCGCCGCGCCGGTCCTCACAGCGGCCGGAGGGAAGGCGCTGTCGCGGTGACCCGCGACCGGATCGATCCGCCGGAGCAGCTCGGAGAAGCTCGGCCCGGGGTCCTCCCCGGGCGGGAAGAGATAGAGGCTCATCGGCCCCGCACACTACCGGCGCGCGCCCGCGCCCGGCTGGGGCGCCGGGCCGTCCCGGCTGCGGCTCGATCCCCGCCCTCCCGGGCGGGGAGGCTCACTCGCCGCCCTTCTGGACGTAATTGCGGACGAACTCCTCGGCGTTGTCCTCGAGGACCTCGTCGATCTCGTCGAGCAGGTCGTCGATCTCCGCCTTGAGCCGCTCCCCCCGCTCGCTCGACGCAGGCGCATCCTCGACGACCTCCGGCTCCTCCTTGTGGGGGGCCGACCGCTTCTTCAGCTCCCGCTCCGCCATCGACTCCTGCCTCCTACGCCCCGAGCCGCCGCAGCAGCTCGGCAGCGCTCCCGCACCTGTCAAAGAGCGTATCGACGTGCGCCGCCGTTCCACGCAGCGGCTCCATCATCGGGACCCTCCTGAGGGGGTCCCCGCCGAGGTCGAAGACGATCGAGTCCCAGTTGGCGGCGACGATCGAGGGCCCGAAGCGCCGCAGGCACTCGCCGCGGAAGTAGGCACGGGTGTCGCTGGGCGCCTGCTCGACGGCCTCCTCGACCGCCGCGGGCTCGACGAGCCGCTCCATGTCGAGCCGGCGGAAGAGCGACCGGCCCGGGCGCACGTCGTGGTACTGGAGGTCGAGCGCCGAGACCCGGTGGTCGTCGAGGCCGCAGGAGTGCCGGGCGCAGTAGGCGTCGATGAGCTCGAGCTTCGCCACCCAGTCGAGCTGCCGGCGGAGCGACGGCGGGTCGGACTCGAGCCCCGCGAGGACCGCCTCCCAGCGCTCGAGGAGCTTGACGCCGACCTCTTCCGGCCCGATCTCTGCCAGTCCCCGCTCGGCGGCGTACTTGCGCGCCGAGTCGTAGAGCTCCCACTGGAGCTCGACGGCGGTGAGGGACTCGCCGGTCACGAGCTCCAGCGGTTGGCGGAGGGTGAGGTCGTGGGAGACCTGACGCATCGCCTGGACCGGGTTGGCAAGGACGAGCTCGCGCTCGGCGAGCACGCCGTCCTCGACGAGCAGGAGCACGAGGGCCGTGACGCCGACCTTCAAGAACGTGGCGACCTCGGCGAGGTTGGCGTCGCCGACGATGACGTGCAGCCGGCGGTACTTGGTCGCGTCGGCGTGCGGCTCGTCGCGGGTGTTCACGATCGGGCGCTTCAGCGTCGTCTCGAGACCGATCTCCTCCTCGAAGAAGTCCGCCCGCTGGGTGATCTCGAAGGCGGGCGGCTCGGCGCTCGTCGCCTCGCAGCCGACCTTTCCCGCGCCCGTGTACACCTGGCGGGTCACGAAGTGCGCCGTGATCTCCCGGGCGAGGCGGGCGAAGGGCACCGCCCGGTCGACGAGGTAGTTCTCGTGGGTGCCGTAGGAGTTACCCTTGCCGTCGGAGTTGTTCTTGTAGACGACGATCTCCCCGCCGCCGGGCACGAGCCGGCGCGCGGCGGCCATGGAGCGCTCGAGGACGACCTCTCCGGCCCTGTCGTGCTTGACGAGGTCGAGGACCGACGCGCACTCCGGCGTTGAGTACTCCGGATGGGCGTGGTCCACGTAGT
>DAHVLW010000137.1:0-3830 GCA_027320205.1 Acidimicrobiaceae bacterium | reverse complement strand
CCCGTCCCCGACCTCGATGAGATCGAGCGGCTGGCGGGGAGCCTGTTCGACCCGGCGGTCGCCCTCGAGGGGATCGACCTCCGTGCCGCGGAGCAGCTCGCCACCTACCGGGAGCTCGCCGCGCTCGCCCGGCAGTCGCCCCTCCCGGTCCACGGCGGCGGCGCCAACCGCTACGGCACGGACAACCTGAACTACGGGCCCGGCGACGCGCTGATGCTCCAGTCGATGCTGCGCCTGCTCCGACCGGGGCGCTATGTCGAGGTGGGCAGCGGCTGGAGCACCGCCCTGGCGATGGACACGAACGAGCACCACCTCGGCGGCTCGATGGCGGTGACGGCGATCGAGCCCCACCCGGAGCTGCTGCGCGAGGTGCTCCGTCCCGGCGACCCGGTCGAGGTCGTCGCGCTCCCGGTCCAGGACGTCCCGATGGAGAGGTGGGGAGCGCTCGAGGCGGGAGACGTCCTGTTCGTCGATTCCTCGCACGTGCTGAAGACCGGGAGCGACGTCCACCATCTGATGACCCGGGTCCTGCCGGCGCTCTCGCCCGGGGTCGTCGTCCACGTCCACGACGTCTTCTGGCCCTTCGAGTACCTGCGCCACTGGGTGGAGGAGGGCCGGGCCTGGAACGAGGCGTACCTGTTGCACGCCTTCCTGCTCTTCAACGACTCGTGGGAGATCGTTCTCTGGAACCACTGGCTGGCGAGCGTCCACCCCGAGGTCGTCGCCGCCGAGCTGCCGGAGATGGCCGCGAACCCCGGCGGCGCGATCTGGCTGAGACGGCTCGCCTGAGCCGCCCTGCCGGCGGGCGGCTACGCGCCCGCGGCGCCGAAGAAGCGCGAACGGTACGGGAACAGGAACCGGTCGGTCAGCACGTTGAGCACCCTCCTCGCGACGCCGAAGCGCTCGGCGAGCTCGCCGACCACCCTGAGCGAGCGAGAGGCCGGCGGCGGGACCAGCTCGTAGGCAAGCCGGTACCAGCGCCGGCCGAGGTCTTCGAGCAGCTCGACGGCGCTGGCGTCGCCGAGTCCGGGGATGGCGTGGCCCTCGCTGCGCCGCCCGAGCCTGGCGGCACGGAGCAGCCGGCCCTCTTCGATCGCCGACAGGCCGTGGGCGGCGGTGTGGTCGGGGAAGACGCCGGTGAGGAAAAGGGTGAGGTCGCCGAGGCGCCGGTAGACGCCGGGGTGCTCCGCCTCCGGAACGACCTCGAGCAGCCCCGCCAGGCGCACCGGGTCGAGCTCGGAGAAGCGCTGGCGCCTGAGCCCGCGCCGCGTCGAGACGAGGAAGCTGCCGCTCGAGACCTTGGTGTAGGAGGCGAGGAGCTCGGCGAGGAACAGGCGGTGGCCGGAGTCGCCGAGCAGCTCGCGGAGCGGCGCGACGTCGAAGACAGGCATGCGTCGCCGCGGGCCGAGCCACTCCTCGACGTAGCTCGCCGTCGCCAGCTCCGCCCGGGCACGCTCGACGGCCAGCGCGAAGACCAGGAACGGCGTCGCCGCCGACAGGTCGCGCCGGCCGTCGCCGGGAGAGAGGACGAGGTCGAAGGCCTCTCGCCGCCCGAGGAGGTGCTCGATGCCCCCCCGCTGGCCGAGCGCCGCAGCGCGCGGGTCGGGCGCCGACTCGAGCTCGGGGATCCCGCTTGCGAGCAGGCGCAAGTCGGAGTCGCTCAGGTGCTGGAGGTAGCCGTGCTCGACGAGCGCCTCGTCGCCGTCCATCGCGCCCGGGCTCAGCGCGGCCGCTTGCCCCGCTGCTGGTGGACGACCCGCGTCGGCGGCATGCCGGGGCGCCGCTTCGACGCCGTGCCGTGCCCGCTCGCCCGGCCCTGGCGTGCGGCCGCGCGGCGCATCTCCCTGCCGAGCTGCTCCTGCTCGACCGGCTCGAGCAACTTCTCGACGGTCTTCAGGCGCTCTGCCTTCGGCATCGCCCGGGTCATCCCGTCGACCTTGGCGAGATCACCGGTCAGGCCGCGTCGCTTCTCCTTGGACTTGTCGATGTACTTGACCAGCCGGCGCGCGTACCAGCGGCGCACCGCCCCGATCGAGAGGAGCCGACGCCAGAGCCTGTCCCAGATCCGCCTGAAGCGCGCACGCACCACCCCTCCATTCTGGCGGCTCTGCCGGAAGGCTGTCGCCGGGTCGCCGGGTCGCCGGGTCGCCGGGTCGCCGGGTCGCCGGCTTCAGCGCGCCTGCTGGTGGAGTCGCCGGCCGGCGAGGGTGAGCAGCGTCTCGCCGACGGCCTCGGAGAGCGAGGGGTGCGGGTGGACCCACTCGGCGACCTCGGACGGCAGCGCCTCCCAGGCGGTCATGAGCATCCCCTCGGCGATGAGCTCGGTGACGTGCGGGCCGACGAGATGGACGCCGAGGACCGGGCCGCCCCGTTCGGCGACGACCTTCACCATGCCGCCCTGCCCGTAGATGAAGCCCTTGGCGATCGCCATGAGGGGCAGGCGGTTGACGACGACGTCCATCCCCCGGGCGCGCGCCTCGGGCTCGGAGAGACCGACGCTCGCCGCCTCCGGGAGCGAGTACGTGGCCCGCGGCACGCATGCGTAGTCGATCGGCGCCGGCGAGCGCCCCGCGAGGAGCTCGGCGACGAGCATCCCCTCGGCGAAGGAGGCGTGGGCGAGCGCCAGCGAAGGCGGCGGGAGCACGTCGCCGACGACGTGCACGCCGGGGACGTGGGTCTCGAGGCGCCCCCAGTCCGCCGGGACGACGTAGCCGCGCTCACGCTGCACGCCGAGCTCCTCGAGCCCGATCCCGTCGGCGACCGGCGCCCGGCCCACGGCGACGAGCACCATCTCGGCCTTGACGCGCTGCTCGCCGTCCCTGCCGCGCACGAGCGCGACGGCACCGCCGCCGTCCCGCTCGACGTCGGCGACCTGGCTGGCGAGGTGCAGGGCGATCCCCTTGCGCCGGAGCGCCCGGCCGATCTCCTGGCTGACGTCTGGATCCTCGCCGGGCAGCGCGCTGTCGAGAGCCTCCACGACGGTCACCTCGGCCCCGAAGGCCCGGTACAGCGTGGCGAACTCGAGCCCGATCGCCCCGGCGCCGACGATGAGCACCGAATCCGGCAGGCGCTTGGCGCGCGTCGCGTCGTCCGAGGTGACGATCGTCACGCCGTCCGGCTCGAGGCCGGGCAGGCTGCGTGGCCTGCTGCCGGTGGCGACGACGACGCCCCTCCTGGCGCTGAGCTCGATCTCGCCCCCGGCGGCGCCGGGGTCGGCCGGCGTGACGGCGACTACCCGGGGGGAGGCGAGCCGGCCGGTGCCGCGGACGAGCTCGACGCCGTCGTGGCGCAGGTGCTCGACGAGCCCCTTGTAGTTGCGCTCGACGATGTCGTCACGGGTCGCCGCGAGCGTCGAGGCGTCGACCCCCTTCAGCTTCGTAGAGATCCCCCACCGGCGGCCGCCCTCCTCGATCGAGTCCATGATCTCGGCGGCGTGGAGGAGCGCCTTGCTCGGGATGCAGCCGCGGTGCAGGCAGGTCCCGCCGATCATGTCGCGCTCGACGAGGGCGACCTCGAGGCCGAGGCCGCGGGCGCGGAGCGCCGTCGCGTACCCCCCGGTGCCCCCGCCGAGGATGACGACGTCGAGATCCCTTTTCTGGTCGGTCGCAGTCACCCCGCCAACGCTACTGCGCCGCGCCCCGTGGCCGGTCCCGGCGCTCCGGGCGCGCCGCGTGGCGGCCGTCGTGCCGTAGCGTTGTGAGCGTGAACGGCGGGGATGGCGCGGCGGACGGCGCACCGGTGAGCGACGCCGGCTCGCGGGCACGGCCGGCGCCGTCGCGCCGACGGGCTGCCGCGAGCGCGCCGGCCGGCCCGACGGCGAGGCGGGCCTC
>DAHVLW010000129.1:0-2420 GCA_027320205.1 Acidimicrobiaceae bacterium | reverse complement strand
ACGCGGCGCCGACCGTGCGGTCGAGCACCTCGATGCGGTTGATCTGTAGGGTCGAGAATGCCCGTCCACACGGGCATGTTCGCGTCTTCGGGCTCCGCGAGCAACACCTCGCGCCCGAGCTCGGCGCCTTGCGCGATCTCTTTGGGCCGGTCGAACCCGCGACATGTACCGGTGGATCGGCAACCCCGGTAGGGAACGGCGTCCGGATCGCCCCCGCCTAGTCGCTCTCGGGGGCGGCCGGCCGGGCACGCTCGTGACCGGTCGCGCGCAGCGACCCCGGGGTGACGCCAAGGAGCTCGCGCATCTGGCGGTTCATCGCTGCCTGGTCGAAGAACCCGCACGACGCGGCGATCTCGCCGAGCGGGGCCCGCGTCGTGACGATGCGGTGCACGGCCTCCTCGAGCCGGGTGCGCACGATCAGCTGCCGCGGCGACAGCTCGAGGACTCGCCGCATCCGCCGCTCGAGCGTCGCCGGGCTCATGCCGCCGACTACCGCCAGCTCTGCCAGCGACACCGGCTCACCCGTGTGCTCGCGCACGTGGCGGACGACGGCCTCGAGCCCGCGCATCGCCTCGTCGTCGACCGGTGCGTGCTCGTCGACGGAAACGGCGGCGATCGCGGGCCCTCCGTGGGCGCCGAGGGGGACGAGCACCTTGTTGGTCAGGTACCAGCCGAGGCTCCCGTCGGGACGGCTGATCACCTCCAGGAGACGTCGCAGCGGTCGCCCGCCGACGCGCAGCACGGCGTCCTGCGCCTCGTAGGAGACGGCGAGCTCGGCGGGGAACAGCTCTGTGGCACGTCGCCCGACGACGTCCTTCGGCGAGCGCCGCCCGGCGCGATCGGCGAAGGCCTGGTTCGCGGCGACGTAGCGGTCGTCGTCGCCCTTCAGGCTGAACATCACCTGCGGCAGGCCCTCGAACAGGGCGAGGAGCGACCCGCCGGCCCCGACGCGGGCTCCGCCGGTGCCGCCGACGCCGAAGGCCCGGGCGGTGCCGGCAACGCTCCTCCCGTCCTCCCGTCCGCTCACAGGCGCAAGTCTGCCGAGATCGGCGCGGGCGCGCCCGCGGGCTTGGACGCGATCGCGCCGGGGAAAGGCGAGTCCCGCCAAGACGGGCCCTGTTGACTGGTCCTCATGGATCACGTCACGCGCCCCGGCGACGGCGAGCTGGTCGCTCACGCCGAGGAGCTCGCAGCCGGGCTGATGCGCTCCGCGGGGGCGCTGGAGACGAGGGTGGATCGCCGCCGGCGCCGCCGGATCGGCTCCCTCGTCGCCGACGCCGCCAGCCGGCAGTTCCTCATCGACCTGACCGATCAGGTGCTGAGGATCGGGCCGCGGGCACGCGCCGCTCGGAGGCTGCACGACCTCGTCGCCGAGCGGGGGGCGCCGAAGTTCGCGACCGGGCTCGACCGCCTCGCCCTCCTCGCCGGGGCGCGCCTGGCGGGCGTCGCCTCCTGGATCGTCATGCCGGCGGCGACGGCGCGGCTCAGGCGGGAGTTCGCCCCCGTGGTGCTCCCTGCCGGCGAGCGCCGCCTCGCCCGCCACGTCCGCCGGCGGCGGAAGGCGCACATCTCGATCAACGTCAACCTGCTCGGCGAGGCCGTGCTCGGCGAGGGCGAGGCGCAGCGCCGGACGGCGGCGATCGCCGAGCTGCTCGGCCGTCCCGAGGTCGACTACGTCTCGGTGAAGATCTCCTCGGTCTGCGCGCAGCTCGACGTCGTCGCCTACGAGGACAGCCTGGCCCGGATCCTCGAGCGCCTGCGGGTCGTCTACCGCGCCGCAGCCGCCTCGCAGCCAGAGAAGTTCGTCAACCTCGACATGGAGGAGTACCGCGACCTCGACCTCACCCTCGACGCCTTCACGCGGCTCCTCGCCGAGCCCGGGCTCGAGGCGCTCGACGCCGGGATCGTCCTCCAGGCCTACCTACCCGACGCTGCGGCGGCGATGGAGCGGCTCGCCGCCTTCGCCCGGCGGCGGCACGACGATCACGGGAGCGTGGTCAAGGTGCGGATCGTGAAAGGCGCCAACCTGGCGATGGAGCGGGTCGAGGCCGAGCTGCGCGGCTGGCCGCAGGCGCCCTTCGCCACCAAGGCAGAGGTCGACGCGAACTACAAGCGCCTGCTCGAGACGGCGCTCGCTCCTGAGAACGCCGGGGCGCTTCGCGTCGGCGTCGCCAGCCACAACCTGTTCGACGTCGGCTGGGGGCTCGCTCTTCGGGAGCTCGTCGGGCCCGAGCGCCTCGAGCTCGAGATGCTCGAGGGGATGGCGAATCCCCAGGCGCGGGCGGTGGCTCGGCTCGCCGGCCGCCTCCTGCTCTACGCGCCGATCGTCTACCGGAAGGACTTCGAGTCGGCTGTCGCCTACCTCGTCCGCCGCTTCGACGAGAACACCTCGCCGGACAACTTCCTCTCGCACCTCTTCG
>DAHVLW010000126.1:0-10987 GCA_027320205.1 Acidimicrobiaceae bacterium | reverse complement strand
GCCGGCGCGCTCGCGCTCGCGCGAGAGCGTGACGAGCCGGCCCCAGGCGAGCTGCTCGAGGGTCGGGCAGGGCGAGACGAGGACGCACGGCGCGCCGGCACGCGCTGCACGCTCCGCGACGAGGACCGGCGCCGACCACGTCGGCGCCCGGGTCTCGGCGTAGGCGTCGTCATGAGCGTCGAGCACGACGAACACGCCAGCCTCGCCGACGCTGGCGAGCGCCGCCGCCCGGCTCCCGACGACCACGCGCCCGCCGGCGGCCGCTTCGGCCCACTGCTCGGGGTAGCGGGCGACGGCGACACCGGCACGCTCGAGGCGCTCAGCGAGGATCTGGACGTCGTGGCGCTCGGGCGCGAGGACGAGCGCGCCGCGCCGGCCGGCCTCGCCGAGGAGCGCGAGGACGAGCTCGAGCCGGGGGGCAAGCGGCGGCAGGCGGACGACCGCGCGCTTCGCGGCGAGCGCCTGGCGAGCGACCGCGGCGAGGGGAAGCGCCCAGGCCCCGGCAGGACCCGGCGGCGATGCCGGTGACGCGGCGCTCCGCGGTGGTGAGGGCCGTGCAAGGGAAGCAGGCCTCGCCGGTGAGGCGGGCTCCGGCGCCGGCGCGGGCGCGAGGAGGGCGGAGACCCTGCGGGACGGCGACGCCGCGACGAGGAACGGTCGCACGCGACCGGCGTATCGCCAGGCGCCCCATCGGGCGAGCTCGACGACGGCAGGCTCGGGGCCGACGGAGACGACCTCGGCGACTTCGCGTAGCGGCACCGCCAGCGGCTCGCCGTCGCCCGCCCCGACCACCCATCCGCGCACCCGCCGCCCCTGCAGGGGGACCCGGACGATCGTCCCGATGCCGATCTCCGCGGCGAGGCCTTCGGGGACCGCGTAGTCGAAGGACCTGTCGATCCCGGAGAGGTCGGGAAGGACCCGCGCGACGGCGGGCTGCGGCGGCGTCAGAGCGCGAGGGCGGCGCGCAGCTCGTCGACCCGCGGGGTCGACTCCCAGGTGAACTCCTTCTCCTGGCGCCCGAAGTGACCGTAGGCGGCGGTCTTGCGGTAGATCGGGCGCCGCAGGTCGAGGTCGCGGATGATCGCAGCGGGCCTCAGGTCGAACAGGTCGTCGACGGCCTTGGCGATGCGACCGGGGTCGACGGTCTCCGTCCCGAAGGTCTCGACCATCAGCGAGACGGGCCGGGCGACGCCGATGGCGTAGGCGACCTGGACCTCGCACCGGCGGGCCGCCCCGGAGGCCACGACGTGCTTGGCGACCCATCGGGCCGCGTAGGCGCCCGAGCGGTCCACCTTCGAGGGGTCCTTGCCCGAGAAGGCGCCGCCGCCGTGGCGGGCCGCGCCGCCGTAGGTGTCGACGATGATCTTGCGGCCGGTGAGCCCGGCATCGGCTCGGGGGCCGCCGAGCTCGAACCGGCCGGTCGGGTTGGTGAGGACACGCATCCCCTCGGTGTCGAGCCCCTCCGGGAGCAACGGGCGGATGACGTGGTCGAGGAGGTCCGGCACGAGCAGGGTGTCGAGGTCGATTCCGGCGAGGTGCTGGGTCGAGACGAGCACCGTCTCGAGCCGCACCGGTCGTGTGCCCTCGTAGCGGATCGACACCTGCGTCTTGCCGTCGGGGCCGAGGTAGGGCAGCACGCCGGCGCGGCGCACCTCGGAGAGGCGGTGCGCCAGGCGGTGGGCGAGCCAGATCGGCAGCGGCATCAGGTCAGCCGTCTCGTCGCAGGCGAAGCCGAACATCATCCCCTGGTCACCCGCCCCCTGCTCGGAGAGCAGGTCGTCCCCGGCCCCGCTGCGGGCCTCGTAGGCGTGGGAGACCCCCTGGTCGATGTCCGGCGACTGCTCCCCGATCGAGACGACGACCCCGCAGGTGTTGCCGTCGAAGCCGAACGACTCTCGGTCGTAGCCGATGTCGCAGATCGTCGAGCGCACGAGGCGGGGGATGTCGACGTATGCCGAGGTCGTGATCTCACCCGCGACGCAGACCAGCCCTGTCGTGAGCAGCGTCTCGCAGGCGACCCGGCCCTCGACGTCGGCCTCGAGGATGGCGTCGAGCACCGCGTCGGAGATCTGGTCCGCCATCTTGTCCGGGTGGCCCTCGGTGACCGACTCCGAGGTGAAGGTGTAGCTCGTCACGGGGCAGCTCCCTCGTCTCGTGCGGGCGGGCGGGCGCGACGAAGCCGCGCCACGGCGTCGAGCACTTCGGCGGCAATCGTACGCTTCGGCGCCATCGGCACCTCGACGGTCTCCCCGCTCGCGAAGAGCAGGGTCACCGCGTTCGTCTCGTGGCCGAAGCCGGCGCCCGGCTGGGTGACGTCGTTGACGACGAGCAGGTCGGCCCCTTTGTCCTTCAGCTTGCCGCGGGCGCGCTCGAGCACGTCGCGCGTCTCGGCGGCGAAGCCGACGATCACCTGCCCCGCCCGCGCCTCCCCGGCGCGCCGCCGCCGGCCGAGCTCGGCGAGGACGTCCTCGGTCGGCTCGAGCACGAGCTCGGGCGGGCCGTCGGACTTGGCGAGCTTCTCCGGCGAAGGGCGCGCCGGACGGAAGTCGGCGACGGCCGCCGCCATGACGACGGCGTCGACCGACCGCGAGCGCCCGAGCACCTCGGCGGCGAGCTCGGACGCCGTCTCGACCCTCACCACCTCGACACCCGAAGGTGGCGGCAGCTCCGACGCCGTCACGAGCACGACGCGGGCGCCCCGCTCGGCGGCAACCTCTGCGAGCGCGTGGCCCTGGCGGCCCGAGGAGCGGTTGGCGATGAAACGGACGGGGTCGATCGGCTCGCGCGTGCCCCCTGCGGTGACGAGGACCTCGAGCCCCGACAGCGCGCCGGCGCGCCGGCGGCCCGGCGCGCCCGCAGCGAGCGCGCGTGCCGCTGCGTCGAGGATCGCCTCGGGCGCGGCCAGCCGTCCAGGGCCCTCGTCGCCGCCGGCGAGGCGACCGGACTCCGGCTCGACGACGAGGACGCCCCGCGACCGCAGCAGCGCGACGGCGTCCTGCACGGCGGGGTGCTCCCACATCTCTGCGTGCATCGCCGGGCAGACGACGACCGGCGCCCGCGTCGCCAGCAGGGTCGCCCCGAGCAGGTCGGCGGATATTCCGGCGGCGTACTCGCCGATCACGCGCGCCGTGGCGGGCGCCACGACGACGAGGTCGGCCCACCGCCCGAGCCGCGTGTGCGGGATCGGCGCCACCCCTCCGAACATCTCGGTCTCCGCCGGATGCGAGCCGAGCGCCGAGAACGTCGCTGTGCCGACGAAGCGGGTCGCCGTCTCGGTGAGCACCGGGGTGACCTCGCAGCCGGCGTCGACGAGCCTGCGGAGCAGCTCGACCGCCTTGTAGGCGGCGATGCCGCCGGAGACGCCGAGGACGACGCGCGCGCCGGCGAGCGGCACGCCCGCAGGACCCTACTGCTCGGTCTCGCGGGCGCCGCCGGCGCCGCCGGCGTCGGGCACCTCGGCGCCGCCTGCGACGAGAGCCTCGGCCCCGCCGCCCTCCTCATCGAGGCCCTCGCCGAGATCGCCCTCGGCCGGGGGCTCACCGGGACGGACCTTGCCGGCGGCGATCTCCTCGAAGGCGATCGAGAGCGGCTTGCGCGCGACCGAGGCCACCTGGGGCGGCACGATCGCGCCGAGACCCTCGCCGAGCTGGTTGAAGTAGGAGTTGATCTGCCGGGCGCGCTTCGAGCCGAGGGTCACGAGCGTGAACTTCGAGTCGACCTTGTCGAGCAGCTCCTCGATCGGCGGGTCGATCATCGTGCTGCGCGGCTCTGCCATGTGCTCCTCCGGGCTCGTTCGGGCGCGATCAGACGCTTGCCTCGCGGCGGGCCCGGTCGACTATAGCGGCGAGCTCGGCGGCGCTTCGGTCGACGTCCTCGTTCACGACGACCTCCCGGGCGATCCGCCGGCCGCGCTCGACCTCGGTCTCGCCGAGCGCGATCCGCCGCTCCACCTGCTCCGGTGGGTCGCCACGCCCTTCGAGGCGCCGGCGCTGCTCGGCACGCGACGGCGGGACGAGCAGCACGACGACCACGTCCCCGCACCGCTCGAGGACCTGCTCCGCCCCCTGGACGTCGATCTCGAGCACGATGTCCCGCCCTGGCGGCGCCTCCGGGTACGGCGTGCCGTAGTGCTCCCCGAGCACGGTCGCCCACTCGAGAAAGCCGCCGGCGGCGGCGTGCTCGAGGAAGGCGTCGGCGTCGACGAAGGTGTAGGCGTCCGTGTCCTCGCCGGCACGGCGCGGCCGCGTCGTCCAGGATCTCGAGAGCCAGAAACGCGGGTCCGTCTCGACCAGCCGCCGGACGACCGTCCCCTTCCCGGCGCCGCCGGGCCCGGCGACGACGAGGATCAGGGCCGCTGGACCGCTTCGAGGAGCGAGTCGCGCTGCTTGGCGCCGAGGCCCTGCAGGCGGCGGGTCTCGCTGATGCCGACCTGCTCCATGAGGCGACGGGCCTTCACCTTCCCCGTCCCGGGGAGAGACTCGAGGACGGCGAGCACCTTCATCTTGCCGACGATCTCGTCGGAGTCGGCCTTGCCGAGCAACGAGGCCAGCGTGACACGGCCCGCCTTGAGGTGATCTTTGATCTCCGCTCGCTCCTTGCGGGCCTTCGCCGCCTTGTCGAGCGCAGCCTTGCGCTGTTCTGGTGTGAGGCTGGGAGGTTGGGGCATGACCAGGTACGATAGCGCGGCAGCTCGCGTGGTACCACGCTCCCGGGAGGTTTCACCTGCATGGTCGATCGTCTGGCTGTACCCTCCGACGAGATCGTCCTCTCGGTGGAGGACCTGCGCACCGAGTTCCACCTGCGCCGGGGCAGCGTCGGGGCGGTCGACGGCGTCAGCTTCGCCGTGCGGGCCGGCGAGTGCGTCGGGCTGGTCGGCGAGTCCGGCTGCGGCAAGTCGACCGTCGGCCTGTCGATCATGAAGCTGCTCCCGGGCAACGGCCACGTCACGGGCGGCAGCGTGAAGATCCTCGGTCGAGACGTCGTCCCGCTCTCCGACAAGGAGATGCAGAAGTTGCGGGGCAACGAGGTCAGCATGATCTTCCAGGACCCGATGACCTCGCTGAACCCGACCTGGACGATCGGGCGACAGATCGCCGAGCCGGTCATGCTCCACAGGGGCCAGTCCGCCAGGCAGGCGCGCGAGCGGGCATTGGAGGTCCTCACCCTCGTCGGCATGCCCCGGCCGGCCGAACGGCTCGACTACTACCCCCACCAGCTCTCCGGCGGCCTGCGCCAGCGCGTGATGATCGCCATGGCGCTCGCCTGCGAGCCGAAGCTCCTGGTCGCCGACGAGCCGACGACGGCGCTCGACGTGACGATCCAGGCGCAGATCCTCGACCTCATCGACGACCTGCGAGAGCGGCTCTCGATGGCCGTGATCCTCGTCACCCACGACATGGGGGTGATCGCGGCCCGCACGAGCCAGGTGATGGTGATGTACGCCGGGAAGATCGTCGAGGCCGCTCCCACCGAGGAGCTGTTCGACTCGATGCGCCACCCCTACTCAGAGGCGTTGTTCGACTCGATCCCCCGCCTCGACCAGGACCGTTCACAGCCGCTCTTCTCGATCCCGGGCCAACCGCCCGACCTTTCGAGCCCGCCGAAGGGATGCCGCTTCGAAGCCCGGTGCCGCTACGCCACCGAGGAGTGCGCGGCCGACGAGCCGCCGCTCGAGGCGCTCACGGCGTCCGGGCTCGCTGTCGCAGGCACGGCGGGCGCCGAGGTGACGACCGTGCACCGCTTCGCCTGCTTCCACCCCGTCGGCAGCTCGCCGGCGGTCGCGGCGACCGGTGATGGCGCCGCCGGGGGTGCCGCCGCAGCCAATGGCGCGGCTGGGCCCGCGTGGGCTGTCGCCCCGCCCGTCGGCGCGACCGGCAACGGCGCGGGCGCCGCGCCACTCGTCGCCCTCGACGGCGTCGTGAAGGAGTACCCCGTCGCGACAGGAGTGTTTTCGGTCGGCAAGCACGGCGCCGTGCATGCCGTCTCGGGCGTGTCGTTCTCCGTCGGCGAGGGCGAGACGTTCGGGCTCGTCGGAGAGTCCGGCTGCGGAAAGACGACGATCGGGCGCCTCGTCGTCGCCCTCGAGCGGCCGACGCAGGGCGCCATCCGCTTCCAGGGCGACGACCTCGTCCAGCTGCGCGGGGCGCGCCTCCGCGGCCGGCGCCGGGACCTGCAGCTCATGTTCCAGGACCCCTACGCGTCGCTCGACCCGCGCATGCGCGTCGGGAGCATCATCGCCGAGCCGCTCGTCGTACAGCGCATGGGCGGCCGCTCGGAGCGGCGCCGGCGCGTCGAGAGCCTGCTCGACGAGGTCGGTCTCCCCCGGCACGCCGCCGAGCTGTACCCGCACGAGTTCTCCGGGGGCCAGCGCCAGCGGATCGGCCTCGCCCGCGCCCTCGCGCTCCATCCTCGCCTCATCGTCGCCGACGAGCCCGTCTCGGCGCTCGACGTCTCGATCCAGGCGCAGATCCTCAACCTGATGCGGAACCTCCAGCACGAGCACGGGCTCGCCTACATCGTCATCTCCCACGACCTCGCCGTCGTCCGCTACCTCGCGACGCGTATCGCGGTGATGTACCTCGGCAAGCTCGTCGAGATCGGGGCGGCGGACGACGTCTACCGGCGCGCCGCCCACCCCTACACCCAGGGCCTCATCGACACGATCCCGGTCCCCGATCCGAAGGTCGCCCACGGCCGGCGCGGCCAGCTGGTGCGGGGCGAGCTCCCCTCGGCGATCGACCCCCCGAGCGGCTGCCGGTTCCGCACGCGCTGCCTCCTCGCCCAGGCCGTCTGCGCCGAGGTCGAGCCGACGCTGCGCTCCTTCGGGCCCGGCCACGCCGCCGCCTGCCACTTCCCGCTGCAGACCCCGGAGGCCGACGACACCCTGGCCGGGGCCGCCGCATCGGCCTGAGGCCCCGCTGGCTCAGCGGCGCTGGAGGCGCACCTCGAGCGCGTCGCGGAGGGCGTCGCCGATGAAGTTGAGCGAGATCACGGTGAGCACGATGAGCACCGCCGCCGGGTAGATCAGCCACCAGTACCCGCCGGCGACGTAGGCGATGCCGTTCGAGAGCATCGAGCCCCAGTCCGTGCGCGGCGCCGGCACGCCGAGGCCGAGGAAGCCGAGCGCCGCCAGGTACAGGATGGCGTCTGCGACCTGGAAGGTGGCGTTGACGACGATCGTCCCGACGGCGTTCGGCACGATGTGGCGCAGCACGACGCGGGAGTTCTTCCCGCCCATCACCCGCACTGCCTGGACGTACTCCCGGACGCGAAGCGTCAGCGTCTCGCCGCGCACGAGACGCGCCGGGACGAGCCAGGCGACGAAACCGATGACGAGGATGAGCAGCCCGACGGAGGCGTGGAAGATCACCGTCAGCGTGATCAGGAGGAAGAGCAAGGGGAACGAGAGGAAGATGTCGACGATGCGCATCATCACCGCGTCGACGACCCCCCCGAAGAAGCCCGAGATCGCGCCCCAGAGAACGCCCACGACCGTCGCGAGCGCCGCCGCCGCGTAGCCGATCTCGAGCGACGTCTGGCCGCCGTACATCAGACGGCCGAGCACGTCGAACCCGCTCTCGTCGGTGCCGAGCGGGTGTGCGGCGCCCGGCGGCAGGGTCGGGGTCGAGTAGAGCAGGGCGTTCTGCGCGTTCGTCTGGTTGGTGTGGTAGAAGACCGGCCCGAGCACGCAGAAGAGGATGATGAGCAGCAGCATCACGGCGCCGACGACGGCAAGCTTGTTCTCGGCGAAGACCCGGAGGATCTGGCGGACAAGGCCTCCGTGCCCGGCGACCTCTCCCGCTTCCGGCCCCTCGAGGTCGGCGAGACCGCTGGTGTCCTCGCGCATCAGCGCGAGGTCCTCTGTCGAGTACTCGCCGGGGTCGATCGCAGCCATGGCAGGCCCTCTTTCAGCTCAGCGCTTGCCGTAGCGGATCCGCGGGTCCACGACAGCGTAGAGGACGTCGGCGACGAAGTTGCCGACGATCGTCGCGATCGCCGCGACGAACGTCGTGCCGAGCAGGAGCGGCACGTCCAGGTTCAACGCGGCGTTGTAGGTGAGCAGCCCCATCCCGGGGTAGTTGAACACCGTCTCGGTGATGACCGCGCCGCCGACGATGCCGGGGATCGACAGGCCGAGCAGCGTGACGATCGGGATGAGGGCGTTGCGCAGGGCGTGGCGGAAGAGGACGGTCCGGCCGCTCACGCCCTTCGCCCTCGCGGTGCGGATGTAGTCCTGGGTGAGCACGTCCATCATGGACGAGCGCATGTAGCGGCTGAAGGAGGCGATCGTGATCGCCGCGAGCGTGAGCACCGGCAGCACGAGGGCGCGCGGGTCGGCGAGGATGCCCCCGACCGTGGTCGCGCTCGGCGCGGCGATCGGGAACCACTTCAGGTCGACGGCGAAGTAGAGGAGGAGGAGCAGGCCGATGAGGAACGACGGCATCGCGTAGAGCAGGAACGAGACGCCGGTGAAGACGTAGTCCTCCGGCTTGTAACGCCGGACCGTCTGGAAGATCCCGAGCGGCACGGCGACGACCAGGGCGAAGACGGTCGAGATCCCGACGAGCACGAGCGTCTTCGGCAGCCGGCCGGCGATCAGGGCCGCGACCGGCTGGTTGTTCTTGTAGGAGTAGCCGAGGTTGAAGTGGAGGACCAGACCCTTCACGAAGAACCAGAGCTGGTCGAGGATCGGCAGGTCGTAGCCGTTGATCTTGTTGAACGAGGCGATCTGGCCCGGCGTCGCACGGGCGCCGAGGGCGCCCCGCGCCGCGCCGCCGGGCACGACTCTTGAGAGGACGAAGATGAAGAGGGTGACGCCGGCGAGGACGACGATCCCCTGGAGCACCCGCCGGATGAAGTAGTAGAGCACCTGTCCTGTCCCCTCGTCGACGAGAGGCTAGGCCCTCGGGCGCCGCCCCTGGGCTGCATCGAGATCGGGACGGCCCCGGATCCCGACCCTGCCGGCCGGGTCCCCCGGCGCCCCCTCTTGCCGGGGGGCGCCGGGGGCCGGCCCGCCGGCCTCACGGCCGGCGGCGCCGTCGCGCCCTAGCTCTTGATGTGCCAGGTCTCGGGGAGGATGGAGTCGAGCGGGTTCGGGGTGTACCCCGTGACGTTCTTCGACACCTCGCCGACGCCGATCGTGTTCACCTGCCACAGGTAGGGGAGCTGCTTCGCGAGGTAGTTCTCGTAGGCCGCGAGGAAGGTGTTCTTCGTGCTGAAGTTCGTGGCCCGGATGAGCCGGTTGGCGGTCTTGTCGCTGTAGGAGCCGGCGTTCGAGCCGGCGCCGGTCTGGAAGAGATCCTCACCGGTCGGGTAGTAGTCCGGCGAGAAGATCCACAGGCCGTAGTTGGCGAGATCCCAGCCGTGGTTCGAGGGCACCGCGTCGCCGGCGACGGTCGTGAACGAGCCGGGCAGCAGCGTCACGTTGATGCCGATCGACTTCCACGCCTCGTCCTCGGCGTTCACCTCGGACGTGAACCACGCCTCACCGGTCGAGTACGACATGTTCAAGGAGAGCTTCGTGCCCCTCGGGACGCCGCAGAGCTTCGGCTTCTGGCAGGTGTCGGTCCCGTTCGGGACGATCTTCCAGCCGTGGCTCGAAAGGAGCTGGCGCGCCGCCTTCGCGTCGTAGGGGTAGGGGTTGCTCGTCTCGGTCTTGGTGGTGAAGGGGTTCTTCGGGAGCACCGGCACCGGCCCGTAGGTCGGGGTGCCGTAGCCCTTGAGGAGCTTCTGGATCACCACCGGCTGGTCGACGAGGTCCTGCATCGCTTGGCGGAAGTAGAGCTGGCTGATGATGTGGCCGGCCTGGCCGTGATCGTTCGTCGCCGTGAAGTTGTAGAGCGCGTAGGCGATCGCCCAGGTGGGCTGGTCGACGATCTTGTAGTTCGGGGCAAGGCGCGGGTTGTTCAGCCCGGGCACGGTGAGGCTCTTCGCCGGCGAGGTGGTGTTCTGGGCGTTGAGGTAGCCGATGGAGGTCTGGCCGCCGAAGAGCGAGTTGACCTCGGCCTGGTCCGAGGTGAAGTTCTGCAGCACGAACTGGGCGTAGGTCGGCTTGACGGGTCCGGTGTACTGCGGGTTCGGGACGAAGACGTCGTTGCCCGTCGAGCTGAAGGTCTGCAGCTTCCAGGGCCCGTCGACGACCGACCAGATCGGGCTCGTCGCGTAGGTCGCGAAGGCGTTCGTCGACTTCGCCGGGTGAGTCGGGTTGTAGCCGGCCTGCTCGGAGAGGAAGTCGTAGACGTTCTCGCACGACTTCGCCGCCGCCGACTCCGGCACCCAGGTCGTCGCGCCCTTCACCGTCTCGACCTTGACGGTGATCGACTTGAACGCCGCCGTCGCGCAGGCCTGCGAGCCCGCCTTCTGGCCGAGCGCGGTGATGTCCCAGGCCATCGGCATCGGCGTGATCTCGGAGAGCATGTTGTAGGTGTACCAGTAGGAGTTCACCGAGCTCGTGAGGCGGAGCTGGAGCTCCGTCGGGCTCTTCACGATCACGTTGGAGATGTCGTCGGGGATCGTGCCGGGCACGTAGCCGGCGTAGCCGCCCGGGTTCGTCCGGTACATGTTCAGGAAGAACGCCACGTCCTGGGCCGTCACCTGCTCGCCGTCGGACCACATGTAGTGGTTGAGGTCGATCGTGATCGTCTGGTTGCCGTTCGAGTAGACCGGCGCCTTGGCGACCGAGTACTTCAGGTTGAGCGTCGGCTGGGTCCCGGTGCCGAACCAGTACAGCGGCCGGTACATCAGGTACTGGAAGTACTGGCTGTTCGACACGCTGAAGAAGGCGAGGGGCATGTACGGGAAGATGTAGTTGGGGTTCGAGCTCGGCAGGTTGCCGTAGCTGATCGTCCCGCTCAGCGCCTTCCCGGTCTTGGCCGGCCGGGATGCGCTCGCCGCGGCGGCCGAGGCCCCGGCGGCGAGCGTGCTCGCGGCCACGAGCGCGACCCCCCCGCGCAGCCAGGACCTCCGCTTGTTGACGTCTCTCATGTCG
>DAHVLW010000122.1:0-5663 GCA_027320205.1 Acidimicrobiaceae bacterium | reverse complement strand
GAGGTCGACCGGTGCGCCCGGCACCGCCGAGGCGGCGGCGTCGACGAGCCGGCTCCGGAGCTCGTCCCGCGCCGGGTGCTGGCCGAGGGGAACGGCGACGACGACCTCGACCGCCCCGCCCGACAGGCGGGCCCGCCGCAGCAGGCCGAGCTCGCCGACGGCGTGGAACAGCGCCGGGTCGACGACCCGGGACAGCGCGTCGTGCAGCGCCTTCTCGGAGCCGGAGGTCGGATCTCCGGAGGTGGGGGTGCCCGTCCCAGGTACGATAGCGGCGTGAGCCGCGCGCAAGGGACGGCGGCCGCCGGGGACGACGAGTCGTTCAGCGCCGTCGTCGCGGCGGTGACGACCGCCTTCGGCGACACGACGAGGCGGCAGATCTACCTCCACGTCCGTGACGCCGGCGGCGTGACGGCGGGAGAGGTCGCCAAGCGCTTCGCCCTCCATCCGAACGTCGCCCGCCATCATCTCGACAAGCTGGCGGCCGGCGGTTACCTGGAGGTCTCGCTCGACCACAACGGCACGGGGGCGGGGCGGCCCTCGAAGCGGTACCGGTGCTCGAGCCGCGCCGCGCCGCTGCCCCCTCCGCCCCGCGCGGACATGCTCGTCGCGCGCCTGCTCACGCGGGCGCTCGACCTGCTCGACCCCGACGTCGCGGCGCGCATGGCCGAGCAGGTCGGCGAGGAGTTCGGCCGCTCGCTCGCCGCGCAGATGGCGCCGGGGGACTCGCAGCGGTCCCTCAGGGCGGCGATGGTCGCCGTAGCCGACTCCCTGACTGCCCAGGGCTTCGCGGCGCGTGCGGAGAGCGACGGGATATCCACGGCGATCATCCGCAACCACTGCCCCTTCGGCGAGATCGTGGCGGCGCACCCCGTCCTCTGCCACGTCGACCGCGGCCTCGTCCAGGGGCTGCTCGCCGGCCTGTGCGGGGACGCCGTTCCCGTGCGGATGTCCTCGCGGGCCCTCGGCGACGACACCTGCGCGAGCGTCGCCGGGTAGGAGCGGCTAGGACACGAAGCGACGGAGGGCGGGGGGAACGCTCCTGCCGGCGCCGGCGAACGCCTTCGCCATGCGCGCGCCGACCGAGTCGAGCAGCGTCTTCGCCGGCCGGTCGGCGAGGAACACCCGAAACTGGCCGAGTGCCGCGTCGAGCTGGCTCCCGTCCTCGAGCAGCGCGATGCCGTAGAAGGCGCGTGCCTCCGCATAGCCGGGCGCGACCGCCACCGCCTCGGCGAGGAGGCCGTCGGCGTAGGACACGGCGGCGCGCGAGCGCTCCCGCAGCCCGACGATCCGCACGAGCCAGCCTTTGTCCGCCAATGCCTCGGCCTGGCGGGGAGTCGCGGCGAGCACCTTGTCGTACACGGCGACCGCCGAAGCGACCTTGCCCTCGCCCGCGAGGATCTGCGCCTGGTCGAGCTCCTGGCGAACCTCGGCCGCCGAGGTGACGGTGATCGATCCGGTCTCGGACTCGCCCGGCAGCCGGAGCCCGGCGGCCCGGGCGGCAGCGAGAGTCACGAGGCCGAGGGCGCAGGCGACGCCGATCGCGACGAGCGCCCGGCGGGACGAGCGCCGGCCGAGGAAGCGTCGCAACGAGCCGAGCCGCCCGACGGGGTGGTGGGCAGCCGGAGGGCGGGCCTTCCCTGTCGCGGCCTGCTCGACGGCGGCCTGCTCGACGGCGGCCTGCTCGATCGCTCGCAGCGTGGACGCGGCTTCGGCCACGTAGCCGGCTCGAAGCGCCGAGTAGTCGGCGTCGCCTATGTCACCGGCGGCGTGCTCGAGGTCGAGGTCGGCGATCGAGCGGAGCAGGTGGTCGCGAAGCTCACGCAGCTCGGGCACTGCCACCACGGGACCCGGCCCAGGACCGCCCTTCGGGCCGCTCACGGGACCGCCCCGGCCGACCTCTGCGCGAGCGCCGCGGCGACGAGCTCCTCGTCGTCGGGACCTCCGCCTGTCACCGGCCGGAGGCGCCGGCGGCGGAACAGGACGACGGCCAGCAGAGCCGCCGCGGCGCCGACGATCACCACCGGGAGCAGCCAGATCAACGGGCTCTGCGGCGCCAGGAGCTCCGCTCGTCCGAACTGGCGAACGACGTAGCGCTCGATCTCGGCGTCGGAGCGACCGGCGTCGACGAGCTCGGCGACCTTGGCGCGCAGGGCGCGAGCGACCGCTGCGTCGGACTGCGCGATCGAGACGTCGTTGCACACTGGGCACTTGATGATCGAGTCCAGCGACTGGATCCGAGCGGCTCGGCTCGCGGGCGGCGGGTGGACGCTGCCGACCGCGAGGAGGACGACGACGAGCACGCCGAGCACGAGCCAGCTCGAACGCCGCGCGAGCAGGCCGAGGAGCCGGCTCACCCTCTGGCCTCCACGGTGCCCGCGCCGGCAGCGCGCGCCTCGGCGAGGAGGCGGTCGAGGAGCTTCGCCGTCACCCCTCCGACGATCTTGCCGACGACGCGGCCGTCGGGCGCCACCAAGAAGGACTCCGGCGGGTCCGTCACGCCCCAGGCGAGGGAGATGCTGCGAGCCCCCGGGGGGTCCTCGACGGCCGGCCAGGTCGCGCCGACCCGCTCGAGGAAGCCCCGGCCGTCGCTCGCGTTCTCGTCGATGTCGACGCCGATCGCGGCGACCGTGTGCGGATGCTGGAAGAGGAACGCCTCGATCTGGGGAATCTCGCGCCGGCAGGGAACGCACCAGCTCGCGAAGAAGTCGACGAGCACGTAGCGGCCGCGAAGCGCCGCCAGCGACACCGGTGCGCCGCCGACGAGGGCGGGTCCGGCGACGGACGGCGCGAGCTTGCCACCGAGGGGCGTGCTCGCCTCGGTACCGGGAGCGGCCGAGCGCGTGGCCAGCACGGCGACGAGCGCAACGGCGACGAGCCCGACGCCCACCGAGGCGATGAGCGCCCGGCGGGGACGGCGAGCGCGGCCGGCGCCGACGTCCGTCGGCTCGATCATCTCGACGTCCCGACCGGCACCTGCTGCGCCGCGGCCGGTGCCCGCGGCGCAGCAGAGGCAAGGAGAGCTCGCTCGCCGAGGAGCTCGGGGATCGGCACGGAGACCGGGTCTGTCGGCCGGCGCCGGCGTCCCGGAACCGCAGAGAGCAGCCCGCCGGCCGCGGCGAGGCCACCTCCGACCCACAGCCACAGCACCAGCGGCTGGACGTAGATGTCGAGCGTGACCCCGTCACCAGGCCGCGGCGCCGACGGAGCCTCGCCGATGCTCAGGTAGACGTCGTCGACGACCGAAGAGTCGACGGCGGGGATGGCGGTCCCCTCGAGGTTCCCGTTGAAGCGCGCGAGGCCCGGGGCGAAGCGCGCGCCGTCGACCTCGAAGACCGCAGCAGACCCGACCTCGCTCGGCTTCGAGATCCGGCGCCAGCCGACGAACCGCAGCAGGTGACCGTCGACGCGGACGGCCTCTCCGGGGCGGAAGCGGACCTGGGTGCTGTGCGCGAAGGAGGTCGCGGCGGTGAGCCCGACGGCGATCACGACGATGCCGACGTGCACGACCATCCCGCCGTTGGCCCGCCCGAGCAGCCCTCGCCAGGCGCCGAGGCCGTGCCGGCGCGCAGCGAGCGCGGCCGAGACGAGCTGGCGCAGCGCGACCGCCGCGGCGAAGGCCCCGAGGCCGAAGGCGGCGAGCGGCGTGAGGCCGCGCACGCCCCCGGCGACGCAGGCGGCGAGCACGGCGACCGCCGCCCACGCGGGCACGGCGAGCCTGCGCCGGATCACGCCGGAAGAGGCCTTCCGCCATGGCATCACCGGCGCGACCGACATGAAGAACAGCAGCGCGATGCCGATCGGCGCCGTGAAGGCATCGAAGTAGGGGCGGCCGACGCTCAGCGACTGGTGTGCGAGCGCCGCGGCGAAGAGCGGGAAGACCGTGCCGAGGAGCACGACGGCGGCGAAGGCCGCGAAGAGGAGATTGTTCACGAGGAATGCACCCTCACGCGACACCGGCGAGTCGATCCGGCCGGGACCCCGGAGCCGGTCGCCACGCCACCCGATCAGCCCGACTCCGGCCGCGATCGACGCCGCAAACAGGCCGATCAGTGCCGGGCCGATCCCGGAGCCCGAGGTGAAGGCGTGGACGGACTGGAGCACCCCCGAGCGGGTGAGGAAGGTGCCGAGGATCGTCAGGCTGAAGGTCGCGACGAGCAACGAGACGTTCCACACCCGCAACAGCCCGCGGCGCTCCTGGACGAGCGCCGAGTGGAGGTAGGCCGTCGAGGTGAGCCACGGGAGCAAGGCGGCGTTCTCGACCGGGTCCCATCCCCAGAAGCCCCCCCAGCCGAGCTCCTGGTACGACCACCAGGCGCCGAGGACGATCCCGACGGTGAGCATCGCCCAGGCGAAGAGGGCGAACCTGCGCGTCGGCGGGAGCCACTCCTCGCCGACACGCCCGGTGACGAGGCCGCCGATCGCGAAGGCGAAAGGCACCGTGAAGCCGACGAAACCGAGGTAGAGCAAGACCGGGTGGAACGCGACGAGGAGGTTGTCCTGCAGGAGCGGGTTCGGGCCGCTCCCGTCGACCGGCGGCTGTCCGGCGGTGGCGGAGAAGGGGTCGGAGGGGCCCAGCATCAGGGCAAAGAAGAACACCGACACTGCCAGCCCGACGAGGAGCGCCCAAGCGACGACCGGATCTGCGGCGCGACGCCGGAAGACGTGGCTCGTCGCCGCGACGTAGCCGGAGAGGATGAGCGACCAGAGCAGGATCGAGCCCTGCAGGGCGGACCACATCCCGGTCACTGAGTAAAGAAGCGGGGTCTGGCGGGAGTTGTTGGTCGCGACGAACGCCAGCGAGAAGTCGTGGGTGACGAGCGCGTGCTCCATCGCGGCCGTCGCGACAAGCATCCCACCGAACGCGAGCCAGACGTAGACGCGGGCGCGCCGGAGCAGGTTGGGCCGGCGACCGAGCAGCCCGGCGCCGAGCGTCGCGACGCCCGCAAGTGCGGCGAGCAGCGACATGGCGACCGCGGCGTGGCCGACGGCGCCGTTCACCTGACGACCTTGCCGGTCGGGCCCTTGACGCGGTTCGGGTGAGCGGCGATGTAGGCGTTGGAGTGCTTCACGAGGATCTGGCTCGCGCCGAAGGTGTCCGTCGCACCGATGAAATGGCCGACCAGCACGACCGGAACGTCGGCCTGGAACAGTTGCGGGGGGGTGCCGGTGTCGCGCACGCCCACATCGACACGGCCCGAGCGGATGGTGAACCGGAGAACGGCGGGCGGCGCGCCGGCGCCGACCGGCTCGCCGAGCACCCCCGCCCGGTGCGCCGCGACCTGGTGGACGCTCCCGGGCACGACGACGCCTTCGATCTGCAACGTCGAGTTGCCGAGCGAGGCCCGGTGGGCCACCGCCTCGCTCGTCGTCTGGAAGTAGACGATCGCCGAGGTCAGCACCTTGTCGATCAGGTACCCGATCGCCGCGAGGAGGACAACGGCGGCGAGCGCCAGCCGGCGGCGGGCACGGGCTTGTCGGGTGCGGCGCGCCGCGGCGCCTGCCGGCGAGAGGACGCTCGGCTCGCCGGGATCGACGCCGGGATCAAGGACCGTCGCGTCGCTCACGCCCGTCCTTGCGAGCCGCCATCCTGCGACCCGCCGGGCTCGATGCCGCGGCCCGGTCTCGCTCCGAGAGCGGCGCGGCGCCCGGGGCGGCCTTCCGCG
>DAHVLW010000093.1:0-3146 GCA_027320205.1 Acidimicrobiaceae bacterium | reverse complement strand
AGCTCGCCGCGGGCGGCGGCGAGGACGCCGAGCTGCTCGACGCCTTCCTCGGCGCGATCTACCCCTCGATGGCGGCCGGCTACGCCGGGCGGCTGGCGGCCGCCTCACCCGCGGCAGATCCTCCGGTCGTGCGCGCCTTGCAGCGCGTCCTCGCCGACCTCGACGGGGTGCGGCGCGAGGGTGCGCTCGTCGCCGGAGGGCTCCCCGCGCCCTCGCCCCGGCGCAGGCGTGCTGTCGAGGAAGCGCTCGGACGGAGCGGGGGCGTGTTCGGGCCGATCGGCGCCGGCGTCATCGGCGACTGACGTCAGAGGCGAGCTCGCGGGCACGGACAGTGGCCGTCGGGCGAACGCCTGTTCCCTGGCTGGCCGTCGTGATCAGGGCTCTTGACTCTGTCGTTACACTGAGTGACGGACATCACCGAAGGCCCGCCGAAGGCGGCGGGCGACGAGCTGCCGTTGCTGTTGCTGCAGGGCGTCCCAGGTGCGGCAGCGCGCGGGTGGGCACCGGCATGCACCCGAGGGCGCTTGAGCGGAGCACGGAGGACCTACTGCGTTGGCCAAGGAGCGTGTCGAGCGGGACGAGGAAGACCTCGTACGGCTGTACCTGACTGACATCGGCCAGTACCCCCTCTTGACGAAGGACGACGAGGTTCGCCTGGCCCAGGCAATCGAGGGCCGGGCTCAGGCCGAGCAGGAGATCTCGAAGGTCTCGGCGAAGGACCTCGCACCGGCCAAGAGGCGCGAGCTCAAGCGGCTGATCCGCGCCGGTGACGAGGCCCAGCGCACCTTCGTCCAGTCGAACCTCCGCCTCGTCGTCTCCATCGCCAAGAAGTACCAGGCCTCGGGGCTGCCTCTGCTCGACCTGATCCAGGAGGGCAACCTCGGCCTGATGCACGCCGTCGAGAAGTTCGACTGGCGCAAGGGCTTCAAGTTCTCGACGTACGCCACGTGGTGGATCCGACAGGCGATCACCCGCGGCATCGCCAACACGGGACGGACGATCCGGCTGCCTGTGCACGCCGGCGACACTCTGGCGAGGGTGCAGAAGGCGCAGGCCCGCCTCGAGCTCAAGTTCGGGCGCCCGGCGACGCTCGCGGAGCTCGGCGCCGAGGTCGAGCTTCCCGAGGACAAGCTCATCGGGGCATTGCGCTTCCGCGCCGAGCCGCTCTCGCTCTCCGAGCCGCTCCGCGAGGACGGCGACGCCGAGCTCGGCGACGTCGTCGAGGACCGCTCGGCCGAGTCGCCGTTCGAGATGGCGGCGACCGCCTTGCTGCCGATCGAGATCAGCCGGCTCCTGGCACCGCTCGACGACCGCGAGCGGGAGATCCTCCGGCTGCGCTTCGGCCTCGACCGGGGTGAGCCGCGCACCCTCGAAGAGGTCGGCGAGCACTTCAACCTGACCCGCGAGAGGATCCGCCAGATCGAGGCCCGTGCCATGTCGAAGCTTCGTCACCCGTCGAGCGACACGGGGGCACGCGACCTCCTCACGGTCTGAGGAGCCCGCCCGCCGCGACGGTGCGCCGCGCCGTCGGCGAGCTGCCCCGACCGCCCGCCGACCCGGTTGGGACCTGGCCGGGGGGACGCAGCGCCTTGGCCTTCGACCCCGCTCAGACCCAGCCGGCCCGGGTGAGCGGCATGCCGCTCCAGCCTTCGGCTGAGTCCACGACGCCGAGGACCTGGTGCACGCCGAGCCGCCCGCGTTCGAAATTGTTGGCCGACGCCGCCATGTAGAGGCGCCAGACCCGGGTCCGCTCGGCGCCGGCGAGCGCTGTCGCCTTGTCCAGCTGCGCTTCGAGGTTGGCGACCCAGGCGCGCAGCGTCCTCGCGTAGTGCTCGCGCAGCGACTCGACGTCACGCACCTCGAAGCCGGCCCGTTCCATCGCCAGGACGACCTCCCCGACGTCGATCAGCTCGCCGTCGGGGAAGACGTAGTGGTGCATGAACGTGCGGCCCTGCAGCCGGGAGCTGCCCACCTTGGAGATGGCGTGGTTGACCAGGCGGCCGCCGGGCCCGAGGAGCGAGCGGAGGGTCGAGAAGTAGCGAGCCGTCTGGTCGGAGCCGACGTGCTCGAACATGCCCACCGAGGAGATGGCGTCGAAGCTCTCGCCGGCGAGGTCACGGTAGTCCTGGAGGCGGATCTCGACCTCGCCGGCCACGCCGGCCTCCTCGACGCGCGCACGTGCGCGCTCTGCCTGCTGCCGGCTGAGCGTGATCCCGACCGCCTCTGCCCGGTAGCGGCTCGCAGCATGGATCACGAGCGAGCCCCAGCCGCAGCCGACGTCGAGCAGCCGCTTGCCCGGGCGCTCGGCCAGCCCGAGCTTGCGGCAGACGAGGTCGTGCTTGGACTCCTGGGCCTCCTCGAGGCTCGAGGACTCGGTCGGGAAGCGCGCGCAGGAGTAGGTCATCGACGGTCCGAGGAACAGGGCGTAGAAGTCGTTCCCGACGTCGTAGTGGTGGCCGATCGCGCTGGCGTCCCGCCCCTTGGAGTGGCGGTGCCCGCGCGGGCGGGTCTCGGCGTCCGGCGGCGGCAGCGGCAGGCCGAGCGCGCCGAGGGACAGCGCGGCGCCGAGCGCCGTCGCGAGCGCACGAGGGCGGAGCCGTGCCGTGCTGGAAACGGCGCGGGCGAGCGATTCGAGCGTCTCGTGGAGATCCCCCTCGACGTCCATCTCGCCCGCGACGAACGCCCGGGCGAGGCCGAGCTCGTCTGGCGACCAGACGATGCGCCGGAGCACGTTGGGCGAGCGCAACCGGATCGTTCCCGGGGCCTTGTCCGGGCCGAGCTCGCTGCGGTCCCAGAAGACGAACCGCACCGGGAGATCCCTGCCGAGCAGCTGTCTGAGCAGCGGCTCGAGGATCCGGGCGGCTGATGGGCGTCGGGAAGCGTCGGACATCGCTCGCACCTCCTCGCTTCTCCCCGGTCGATCGTACCGAGCGTCCGCGCCGCCCGGCTCCGCCGCCGTCCGGGCGCGGCCTGCTCGCGGCTCCCGACGGCTCGCGATCCCGGGCTGCCCCGGGGCCCGGGCCTCCTGCGGACCCGACTCAGCGCACGGTGGCGACCAGCGTGAGGCCGATGAGCAGCGCGACGAGCATGTAGGTGACGTAGGCCTCGAGCCGCCCGGACTGGAGGCGGCGCGCGAGGCGCGACAG
>DAHVLW010000087.1:0-2924 GCA_027320205.1 Acidimicrobiaceae bacterium | reverse complement strand
TCATCGTGGCGATCGAGTCGCGAGCGACCTTGGCGATGGACCGGTGGTCACCAGGGGTGCATCGAGAGCCTCGCAGCTCACGACCAGAACAGGGTGGACCAGTGAGCGCCGCCGAGACCGGCGCCCGGGCCGGGCTCTCGTCCGCGCCCGCCGAGCCGGGTGCCGGGGCGGTGGGGACCTTGGCGCCCGTCCCGGCCCGTCCGGGCGTGCCGGGGCGGCTCGAGGCGCGGCTTCGCGAGCGGCGCGGCGCCGGGCGCAAGCTCGTCGTGCCCTACCTCACCGGCGGGCTCGGCAGCGAGTGGCTAGAGGTGCTGCGCGCCGTCGCGGCCGCCGGCGCGGACGCGATCGAGGTCGGCATCCCCTTCTCGGACCCGGTGATGGACGGGCCGACGATCCAGGAGGCCTCCCGCCGGGCGCTCGACGGTGGCGCGACGCCGCGGGGGATCATTGGCGCCCTCGCCACGGCGGAGGTCGAGGTGCCCGTCGCCGTGATGACGTACTACAACATCGTCGCCCGCGCCGGGGAGCGGCGCATGGCCGGCGAGCTCGCCTCGGACGGCGTCGCGGCGGCGATCCTGCCCGACCTGCCCCTCGAGGAGTGCGGGCCGTGGGCGGCGGCCGCTGACGAGGCCGGCGTCGAGACCGTGCTGCTCGCCGCGCCGACCACGCCCGACGACCGCCTGGCGGCGATCTGCGACCGCTCGCGGGGCTTCCTCTACGCCGTCGGGCTGCTCGGCGTTACCGGAGAGCGCAGCCGCCTCGCCGCCTCCGCCCGGGCGATGGCGGCGCGCTGCAAGCGGGCGACCGACCTTCCGGTGCTCGTCGGCGTCGGGATCTCGGACCCCGACCAGGCGCGGGAGGTCTGCGCGGACGCCGACGGAGTGGTCGTCGGGTCGGCGCTCGTGCGGCGGCTGCTCGCGGGCGCCGGACCCGAGGGCGCGGCCGCCTTCGTCGCCCAGATGCGCGACGCGGTCGACGCCGGGTGAGTGCATGAGTATGCGCGCTCTAGTATGATCATGCCGTGAAAGCGGCTGTCGTCGGTGCGTCCGGCTACCTCGGTGCCGAGCTCCTACGGTTGCTCGCCGCACACCCGATCCTCGACGTGGTCGCCGTCCAGGCCGAGAGCGCGGCGGGCGAGGAGGTCGGCGCCCTCTATCCCGCGCTGGCGCCCGCCTATCGCCGGACGAGCTTCAGCGAGCTCGACCCGGCGAGCCTTGCCGGCTGCGACGTCGTCTTCGTCGCCGTGCCGCACGGGCGTTCGCAGGGCATCGTCGCCGGGCTGGTCGGTGCGGCCGGCTGCGTCGTCGACCTGGGCGCCGACTTCCGCCTGAAGGACCCCGCGTCCTACCCGCGCTGGTACGGGTTCGAGCACCAGGCCCCGGAGCTCCTCGCCGAGGCCGCCTACGGGCTCGTGGAGCTCGACCGCGAGCCGATCCGCGGCGCGCGGCTCGTCGCGGCGCCGGGCTGCTACGTGACCGCCGCGGCGCTTGCCCTCGCGCCGCTCGCCACCGCCGGGGCGATCGAGCGGCGGGGAATCGTGGTCGACGCGCTGAGCGGCACCTCCGGTCTCGGACGTGCCCCGTCGGCGCGGGCGCACCACGCCAAGGTCAACGAGAGCGCCGTCGCCTACGGGCTCGTCGACCACCGGCACACCCCGGAGATGGAGCAGGCGATCGGCGCCGAGGTGATCTTCACCCCGCACCTCGTCCCGATGACCCGCGGCATCCTCGCCACGTGCTACGCGCGCGCCGCCGGCCCGACGGCGAGCGCCGAGGTAGGCTCGCTCCTCCGCGAGGCCTACTCCGGCGAGCCGTTCGTCGAGGTCGTCGAGGAGCCGCCCGCCACCAGGGACACCTACGCTGCGAACACGGTGCGCCTCGCCGCTCGCCACGACGAGCGCACGGGCACGACGATCGTCGTCGCAGCGCTCGACAACCTCACCAAAGGGGGAGCCGGGCAGGCAATCCAGGCGGCGAACATCGCGCTCGGGCTCCCCGAGGCGGCGGGGCTCCCCACGGTGGCGGTGGCGCCGTGAGCGTGTGCGCGCCGAGGGGCTTCGCCGCGTCGGGGGTCGCCGCAGGCATCAAGGGCGGTGCCGCGCTGGACCTCGCGCTCGTCGCCGCCGATCCGGCGGGGCCCGTCGCCGGCGCGGCGGCGTTCACCACCAACAAGGCTGCCGCCGCGCCGGTCCAGGTCTCCCGTGCCCACCTCGCGGCGACTGACGGGCGCGTCGCTGCGGTGCTGATCAACAGCGGGTGCGCCAACGCCGCGACCGGGCAGAGAGGGCTGCTCGCGTCGCGGCGCAGCGCCGAGGCCGTCGCGACGCGCCTCGGAGTCGGCGCCGACGAGGTGCTCGTCTGCTCGACGGGCCTGATCGGCCCGCAGCTGCCGATCGACCTCGTCGAGGAGGCGGTGCCGGCGCTCGTCACCGGGCTCGGGCGGACGAGGGGGGACGCGGCGCGCGCGGCAGAGGCGATCCTCACGACCGACACCCATGCGAAAGAGGTCGTCATCGAGCGCGGCGGCTTCTGCGTCGGAGGGATGGCCAAGGGCGCCGGCATGATCGCCCCGCGCATGGCCACGATGCTCGCCGTGCTCACGACCGACGCCTCGGTCGCGCCCGACGCGCTCTCCGCGTCGCTGCGCTACGCCGTCGCGGAGTCGTTCAACCAGCTCACCGTCGACGGGTGCACCTCGACGAACGACACCGTCGTGGCGATCGCCAGCGGCGCCGGCGCGACGCCTTCCGCGGGCGAGCTTGCTGGCGCGCTCGCCGAGGCGTGCCGACGCCTCGCCCTCCAGCTCGCCGAGGACGCCGAGGGCACGACGAGGGTTGCGCGGGTGCATGTGGCCGGCGCCCGCTCGGCGGACGAGGCGCGGCAGGCGGCGCGCTCGGTCGCCGAGAGCAACCTCGTGAAGACCTC
>DAHVLW010000078.1:0-1780 GCA_027320205.1 Acidimicrobiaceae bacterium | reverse complement strand
GCGTGAGGGTCCCGACCTTGACCGACAGCTCGCCGCGGCGGGTCTTCACCACCTCGCCGTCGGCCCCGACGATGTCGCCGAGGTCGAGGTCCTCGAGCAGCCCGTAGCCCTCGCCCATCTCGCCCTGCACCAGGAACAGCTGCAGGTCGGCCGAGCGGTCGCGGATCGTCGCGAACGAGAGCCTGCCCTGCGAGCGCAGCAGCACGATCCGGCCGGCCACCGAAACGACCTCGCCGGTCTCCTCGCCGGCCGCCAGCGCGTCGAACCGCTCGTGCAGCTCCGCCAGCGACGTCGTCGGGTCGAACGAGAGCGCGAACGGCTCCACGCCCCGAGCCCGCAGGCGCTCGGCCTTCGTGCGGCGCGCGCCGAGCACCTCGCCGAGCCGGCCGCCCCCCCCGGGCTCCCGCCCCTCCTCGGGCGGCTCAGCCATCGACCCCGCCGTTTCGCCCGTGGATGATCCGGAGTCCCTCGAGCGTGAGCCACGGCTCCAGGTGCTGCACGCGCGCGCACTCGGCGACGACCACCTCGGCGAGCCCTCCGGTCGCGATGACCGTGCTCGGCCCGATCTCCTCGACGATGCGATCGACGATCCCGTCGACCATCGCCGCCGTGCCGTACACGAGGCCCGACTGCAGGCTCTCGACGGTGTTGCGCGCGACGACCGCGCGGGGCTTCGCCAGCTCCACGCGCGGCAGGCGCGCCGTGGCCCCGAACAGCGCCTCGGCCGAGACCCGGAGCCCGGTCGCCAGCACCCCGCCGAGGTACTCGCCGGCGACCGAGACGACGTCGAAGTTCGTCGAGGTGCCGAAGTCGACGACGATCGACGGCCCGCCGAACTTGTCGAAGGCGGCGACGGCGTTCGCGATGCGATCGGCCCCGACGTCCTTCGGGTTGTCATAGAGGATCGAGATCCCCGTCTTCACGCCCGGCTCGACGACGATCGGGGCGAAGCCAAGCTCGGTGCGAACCATCTCGCGCAGCGACTGGGTGAGCGACGGCACGACGCTCGCGAGCACGACGCCGGTCACGTCGCGGGCGAGCGAGAGGCCGCGATGCTCGAGGAGCCCGGAGAACATCAACGCCAGCTCGTCGGGCGTGCGCTCGCGGTGCGTGGCCGTGCGCCAGTGCGAGGCGAGCTCCTCGTCCCGGAACACGCCGAGCACGGTCTCGGTGTTGCCGACGTCGATCGCGAGCAGCATGCCGGCTATTCTGCACGCTCCGCGGCGCGGGGGACCGCCGGCGGATCGAGCCGGACGTTGTCGATCAGCCGCGTCCCGGCCGCGCCGACGCGCGCGGCGACCAGCGCGCGGGCCGGGCGGAGCACCTCCTCGACCCCCGTCCACGTCGCGTCGTCGACGACCGCCGCGTAGTCGAGCACGGCGAGCGGCTCGGCGCGGACCCGCGCCTCGATCGCCCCGCGGAGGAGGGCCGCGCGCGGTTCGCCGGCGCCGAGCAGCGCCGCCGCCGCCGACAGGCCCCGCGACAGGGCGAGCCCGGCCCGCCGCTCCTCCGCCCCCAGGAGGGCGTTGCGCGAGGAGAGCGCCAGGCCGTCGGCATCCCGCACGGTCGGGCACGCGACGATCTCGGCCGGCAGGTCGAGGTCGCGCACCATGCGCCGCACCAGCTCGAGCTGCTGGGCGTCCTTCTCGCCGAAGTAGGCCCGGCACGGGCCGGCCAGGTGCAGCAGCTTCGCGACGACCGTCAGCACTCCCCGGAAGTGGCCGGGGCGCGACGCGCCCTCCAGGACCGACCCGAGCGTTCCGGGGTCGACGGTCACCTC
>DAHVLW010000071.1:0-3293 GCA_027320205.1 Acidimicrobiaceae bacterium | reverse complement strand
CACGCCGAGCGGATCCTCGCCCGCTCCTGGGCGCAGGTCATCTGGCGCTGCTGGCAGGACCGCGCCCCCTACGACCCGGCGCTTCACGGTGCCCATCTGGCGCTCGTCAGCGCCGGGGGTTGACATAGGGCTACTCATCGGATGAGCTCCATGACCTGGGCCACGTCCTTGTCGCCGCGCCCCGAGAGCGTGACGAGGACGTTCGCCCCCGCCGCGATCTCCCCCTCGCGGGCGGCGCGCGCCAACCAGGCAAGGGCATGGGAGGGCTCGAGGGCGGCCAGGATCCCCTCCGTCGCGGCGAGCAGCTTGAACGCCTCGAGGACCTCCGCGTCACCGACGGAGAAGTACGACGCGCGCCCGCTCGCGGCGAGAAAGGCATGTTCCGGGCCGATCCCCGGGTAGTCGAGGCCGGCCGAGATCGACTGCGCCTCGAGGATCTGGCCCTCCTCGTCCTGGAGGAACATCGAGCGCATGCCGTGCACGATTCCCGGGACGCCGTTGCCGAGCGCCGCGCCGCCGGCGGCCTCGACGCCGACGAGGCGCGCCGCCGTGTCGACGAAGCCGGCGAAGGTCCCCGCCGCGTTCGACCCGCCGCCTACGCAGGCGACGACGACGTCAGGATCTGCGCCGCCGAGCAGCGCGCGGCACTGGGCACGCGCCTCGTCGCCGATGACGCGCTGGAACTGGCGCACAATGAACGGGTAGGGGTGCGGGCCCATCACGGACCCGAGGCAGTAGTAGGTCGTCTCGACCGTCGCGACCCAGTCGCGCAGCGCCTCGTTGACCGCGTCCTTCAACGTCCTCGACCCGGAGGCGACCGGTTGCACGTCGGCGCCGAGGAGGCGCATGCGGAAGACGTTGAGCGCCTGGCGCTCGACGTCGACCTCGCCCATGAACACCGTGCACTCGAGGCCGAGGAGCGCCGCCGCCGTCGCCGTCGCCACTCCGTGCTGGCCCGCTCCGGTCTCGGCGATGAGGCGCCGCTTGCCCATGCGCTCGGCGAGCAGGGCCTGGCCTATGACGTTGTTGATCTTGTGCGAGCCGGTGTGCGCGAGGTCCTCGCGCTTGAGCAGCACCCGGACCCCGAGGCGCTCGGAGAGCCGCCGGCACTCCGTGACCGGCGTCGGCCGGCCGGCGTAGCTGGCGAGCAGCCCCTCCCGCCGTGCCTGGAACTCCTCGTCCGCCCAGGCCGCTGCGAAAGCGGCCTCGAGCTCGACGCACGCAGGCACGAGCGACTCGGGGACGTAGCGGCCCCCGTATTCCCCGAAGCGTCCGGCCGGTCCGGGGTCGAGCATCGTCACGGCTCCACCTGCCAGTCGTAGGGACCCTCGCCAAGCGGCTCGTAGCTCCCGCGATCGGCGGCCCGCGCCGCCTGCATGAAGGCGAGCACCTTGCGGGGATCCTTGTGGCCCGGCGCGGACTCGACGCCGCTCGAGACGTCCACGCCCCAGGGGCGCACCTTGGCGATCGCCTCAGCGACGTTGTCCGGCGTGAGCCCGCCGGCGAGGACGAGCCGGCGCACGCCCGGGACGCTCTCGGCGAGTCGCCAGTCGAACACCTCGCCCGAGCCCGGCTCGGGGGCGTCGACGAGCACGGCGTGGACGGGGTAGCCGGCGGCGTCGGCGATGCGAGGATCACCGGCACGGAACGCTTTGATGACCACCGGGATCTTCTCCGCGACGCGCGTGCAGGCTTCGGGGGACTCGCTCCCGTGGAGCTGCACCGCGCGCAAGCCCACTCGCAGCGCAACCTCGACGACGCGCTCGGGCAGCGAGTCCCGGAACACCCCGACGGGGACGACCTCTGCCGGGAGTCGCCGGACGATCTCGGCAGCTCTTCCCGCCGCCACCTGCCTCGGCGAAGGAGCAAAGACGAACCCGACGGCGTCCACCCCCATCGCCGCAGCGAGCAGGGCGTCGTCCTCGGTCGTCACGCCGCAGACCTTCACCCACACCTGGGGACCCCGGAGAGCTGCTCGAGGAGCCGGAGCGGGTCCGCGGCGGTGACGAGCGCCTCGCCGACGAGGACCGCGTCGAACCCGGCCGCTGCGAGGCGCTCGACGTCCGCTGCCGAGCGCACGCCCGACTCGGCGACCTTCACCACGCCGTCGGGCACGGCGGCGCCGACGCGCTCGGCACGGCGCCCGTCGACCTCGAAGGTGCGCAGGTCGCGCTGGTTCACGCCGACGAGGCCCGCCCCTGCCTCGAGCGCCCGCGCGAGCTCTTCCTCGTCGTGCACCTCGACGAGGGCGGCGAGGCCGAGATCGCCGGCGAGCCCGAGGAAGCTCCGGAGCTCGCCGTCACCCAACGCGGCGGCGATCAGGAGGACGGCGTCGGCACCCATGGCTCTGGCGTCGATGACGTCGAGCTCGCTGACGGTGAAGTCCTTGCGAAGCACCGGCTGCTCGACGGCGGCGCGCGCCGCGACGAGGTCATCGGCGCTCCCTGCGAAGTGCCGCGCATCGGTGAGGACCGACAGGCACGACGCCCCGCCCGCGGCGTACGTCTTCGCGAGCGAGCTCGGGTCGAGGTCGGGGGCGAGGTCGCCCTTCGAGGGGGACCGCCGCTTGATCTCGGCGATCACCGCGACGGCGTGAGATGCGCGAAGTGCCTCGGCGAACAGTCGCGGAGCCGGCGCGCCGGCGACCCTGCCCAGCGCGTCGTCCCGGTCGCGCCCGTCGGCCTCGGCGCGGGCTCGGTGGTGGGCGAGGATGGCGTCGAGGTAGGTCGACACGCGGCGCAGCCTACCGGTCGCCCGCGTGCCGCCGAGGCGCCCCGCGCCCCGCCCCGTCGGACGGCAGCGCCGCGGTCGGGCGTGCCATGTCGCGTGCTCCGTGACCGGCGGGCGCCGTTGCGCGACGCTGTTGGGATGACGGCATCGACGCGGGCGGCCGGCGGCGAGTCGGCGCCGCACGGGACGGTCGTCATCGTCGAGGACGACCGCAACATCGCCGAGCTCGTCGACCTCTACCTCCGCAACGCTGGCTTCAGGGTCCTGCAGGCTGGGGACGCGCGCCGCGGCCTCGAGCTCGTCACCCAGGAGCGGCCGAGCCTGGTGCTGCTCGACATCGGCCTGCCGGGACCGCTCGACGGCCTTCAGGCCTGCAGGGAGCTTCGCAAGACGAGCGACGTCCCGGTCATCATCATCACGGCGCGTGACGACGAGGTAGACCGCGTCCTCGGGCTCGAGCTCGGCGCCGACGACTACGTGACGAAGCCCTTCTCGCCTCGCGAGCTCGTCGCTCGGGTGCGCGCCATACTCCGCCGCAGCGAAGGTCCACGCCGGCCGGCGGA
>DAHVLW010000067.1:0-16121 GCA_027320205.1 Acidimicrobiaceae bacterium | reverse complement strand
GAGCTCCGGCCGATCCGGATGCGTCACGGCCTCGTCCCCATCGGCGATGCTGTGCGCATGCCGGTCGCCGCGCTGCTCGTCGAGCTCCACCTCGGCGAGTGCGGCTCGTTGAAGGAGAAGCGGGCGGTCGTCCAGCACCTGCTCGCGACGTCGCGTCGCCGCTTCGGTGTCGCCGCTTCGGAGGTCGAGCACCACGACCTCCGGCAGCGCGCCCGCCTCGGCTTCGCTGCCGTCGGCAGCGAAGCCGCCCATGTCGAGGACGTCCTCGACAGCGTGGAGCGCTTCGTGTGGTCGCATCCCGAGATCGACGTGCTCGGCGCCTCGCGCCACTGGCTCGACCTCGACGAGTGACGTGCGCTCTCCATCTGGGCAGCTGATGCACCGCATGTCAGGGGCTCGGCGGCGCCTCCCCGGCAACCCTGCCCTCGCCCAGGCGCTCTGGTCCCTTGCACGCGGCATGGTCGCCCTCGAGCTCGACGGCCGCTTCCCCCGCCTTGTCGACGAGCCGATCCTCTGGGAGGAATCATCCACGAGCTTGGACTTGTCTCCTGAGCTGGGCGCATCGATTGTCGACCCCGGCACGTTCGCGCTCGCTGACCCCGGGCTCGTCGCCCTGGCTCGTGCCGCGGGCGAGTCGCTAGTCTCGACCCATGCTTGAAGACGAGGTGAGAGCGCTCGCCGAGGGGAAGAACTTCGCAGCGCTGACGACACTGCTGCCGTCCGGCCAGCCGCAGACCCAGATCATGTGGGTCGACGCCGACGCCGACCACGTGCTCATCAACACGGAGGTCCACCGCCAGAAGTTCAAGAACGTCTCGCGCGATCCCCGCGTGACCGTCACGATCTTCGCCGCCGGGAACCCCTACTCCTACGCAGAGATCCGCGGGCGCGTCGTCGAGGTCGTGCGCGGCGAGGAGGCGCGTGCCCACATCGATCGCGTGAGCGAGAAGTACACCGGCAAGCCGTACGCCAGTCAGATCCAGAGCGAGCGCGTGCTCCTGCGGATTGCACCTGAGCGCCAGCTCGTGCGCTGAGATCCGTCGAACACCTCCCGCGGCCGCCCCGGGCGCCGAGATCCCCGGGGTCGGGGGAGATGATGAAGTGCCCTGCCTGTGGGGCGGGGCGCCGCCCGGCTGCCGCGGCCCCTTAGGAGCGCTTGCGGCGGCGCTCAGGGAGCGGCCGGATCTCGCCGGAGCCGCGGACGACCAGCGTCGTCGCCACCACCCGCGTGCTCGGAGGTGAGTCGTCGCCCGCGAGGCGCCCGAAGAGCAGGTCCGCCGCGAGCCGCCCGAGCCCGGCGGTGTCCTGGGCGACGACGGAGATCCCGGGCTCGAGCATGTCCGCGAGGTCGAAGTCGTCGAAGCCGACGAGCGCCACAGTCCTTGCGAGACCGAGCCGGTGCAGTGCCTTCGCCGTCCCGATCGTGACGACGTTCCGGCTGCTGAACAGGGCGGTGGGCGGCTCGGGCTGGCCGAGCATCAGCTCCGCCCCCGCGCCCGCCTGGTCGATCGTGCGAAGCCCGTGGGCGACGAGGCGGCTGTCCGGCGTGATCCCGTGCCGCTCGATGGCGCGCTCGAAGCCCGCGAACCGTTCGGCCGCCGTGGCGATCGAGAGGCTGTCGCCGAGGTAGCCGATTCGCCGGTGACCGCGCTCCAGGAGGTGGGCGACGGCCGCCATCGCGCCCCCACGGTGGTCGGACACGACCGCGTCGGCGGCGAACAGCCGGGGCTCGCGGTCGAGAAACACGATCTTCGTGCCGAGCCGGCTCTCGGACAAGAGATAGCTCTGGTCCTGCCCGGCCGGGGCGATGATCAGGCCGTCGACCTGGCGGTCGATGAGGGCGCGAGCGAGGTGTCGCTCGCGCTCCGGATCCTCGTCCAAGCTGCCGATGAGGACCTGCACCCCGCGGTCCCTGGACTGGTCTTCCACGGCCCGGAGCAGCGCGGCCGAGAACGGGTTGGAGACGTCCTCCAGCAGGAGGCCGATCGTGGCGCTCCGGCCGGGCCCCCGGCGCAGGCTGCTCGCCGTGAGATTCGGGCGGTAGCCGAGCATGTCGGCGGCCTTGCGCACGCGCCCGACGAGCTCAGCGTCGACGGTCGACACGCCGTTCATCACGCGCGAGACCGTCTTGATGGCGACCCCCGCGAGCGCCGCGACGTCTCGCATCGTCGGCCGGGCCGGCGGCGGCCCTTCGCCGGGCGCTCTTTGAGACATCGATATCCTGTCTCCCCTCCGGGCGATCGTGGCTCCGGCCTGGTCGAGCAGCCAGGCCGCGATCGCCTGTCGGCGGGCCCTCTGCCTCTGTCATATTAAACGGCATACCTGCCCTGCTGTCCACTGGACCCGAGTGCCGGTTGACAGCCGAGAGCGTCGCCGTTACTCTCCAGACAACGATGTCTCAGACCCGCCGGGTCGTCGACAAAGGAGACGGAGATGAAGCAAGAATGGGGGGCGGGCTTCCGCCGCAGGGGAGCCGCGGTCGGCGCGGGACTCGCGCTCGCCGGGATGCTGGCCGCGGCGGGGACGCCGGCGGTGGCCTCGGCCTCGACCACGGAGCCGCACGGCGGTCACAGGCTCGTCATCGCTTACAACATGGGGGCCGAGGCAGATCCGTTCTTCATCGCGATGAACGTCGGCGCCGCAGCTGAAGCCAAGAAGCTCGGCGTGACCCTCGACTGGCAGGGCGACCCGTCGGTGTACTCGCCGTCGACGCAGATCCCCATCGTCCAAGAGATGCTCGCCGAGCACCCGGACGGACTGGTCATCGCGCCGACCGATCCCAACGCGCTGCAACCGATCGTCAACCAGGCCATCGCCGAGGGCATCCCGGTCTCCTGCGTGGACACCCACGTCACGAACCTGTCGAAGGTGCTGACGTACGTCACCGGGAACAACACCCAGGGCGGCGCGGCGGCTGCTGACGCGATGGCGAAGGCGATGCACTACACCGCCGGAAAGACCTATCAGGTCGTGGTCGGCATGACGTCGCCCACGACGACGACGAACGTCGCTCGCCTCGCCGGGTTCAAGGCCGAGATCGCCAAGAAGTACCCCGGCGTCAAGATCGTGTCCGAGGCGTACTCGGAGTCCCAGCCGGCGGTCGCGAACACCAACGTGAACAACTGGCTCACGAAGTACCCGCACCTGGCCGGGATCTTCGCCATCGACGGCACGAACGCGACGGGCGCGTCGGCCGCCATCCAGGCGCACGACCTCGTCGGGAAGGTCGCGCTCGTCGGCTACGACGCCTACGCCAACGACGTCGCCCTGCTCCAGCAGGGTGTCTTCGCGGCGCTTATCGCCCAGCAGCCGACGATGGAGGGAATGCTCGAGATCAAGTACATGGTCCAGTACCTCCGGACCCACAGCAGGAAAGGCATCCCGCACGAGGTGACCCTGCCGAACATCGTGCTCACGCCGCACACCTCCGCGGCGGTGCTCGCGAAGTACACCTACCCGACGGCCTAGCAGCGGCCCAGTGGGACGGCGGGCCGCTTCGGCGGCCCGCCGTCCCGCGTCGCTTACCATCGGCGTCGGTCGCGGCCGCCTGCGGCTGCCAAGAGGGGGACACGTGGTCACCAGCACCGGAGCGGTCGCACCGGCCGGGCGCAGGCCCGGAGGGACGGCCCGCTCGATTGCTCGCTCGCTCCTGAGCAACCAGCAGTTCATGCTGCTCGTCGCGCTCGCCGCGCTCGTCGCCTACTTCACCGCCCGGGCACCGGTCTTCCTCTCGAGCGGCGAGCTCGCGAACATCCTCACGGACTTCTGCTCGCTGATCCTCCTCGGTATCGGCGAGACGTACGTGATCGCGTCCGGCGGGATCGACCTGTCGGTCGGCTCCGCGGCAAGTCTTTCAGGCGTCGTCGGTGCCTTCGCGATGCGCAGCCTGCTCGGAAGTCGCCAGAGCGAGGCGCTCGTCCTGTTCGTCGGCGCGCTCGTCTGCGTGGGCATCGGACTCGCCATCGGTCTGACCAACGCCGCCCTGATCAACTGGGCGCGCCTCGTGCCCTTCGTCGCGACGCTCGCGATGCTCGGCGGCGCCGCCGGATTGGCGATCGTGATCTCCAACGGCGAGCCGATCGGGCTCGATCCCCGGGCGATCTCCCTCACAACCGCAAGGCTCGGGCCGTTCTCTTACCCCTCGCTCGTCGTGATCGCCATCATCGCCGCATGCTGGCTGTCGCTCCACTTCACGCGTTACGGCCGCTACACGTTCGCGATCGGCTCGAACGAGTTCGCGGCACGCGCCGCCGGCATCGACGTGCGCAAGCACGCGACGTCGGTGTACGCCCTGTCTGGCGCGCTCGCCGGCCTTACCGGCATGTTCCTCTACATGCGGCTGGGATCGGGTGCGCCGACCGCCGGGCTCAACGACGAGCTGCAGGCGATCGCTGCCGTCGTCATCGGCGGCGCGAGCCTCTACGGCGGCGTCGCCCGCATGTCCGGCACGGTGCTCGGCACGCTCATCATCACCACGGTGACGAGCGGCCTGATCATCAGCAACGTCCAGGCGAACTGGGACCAGGTCGCCGTCGCGCTGCTGATCGCCGTCGCCGCCGCGACGCAGGCCCTGCGACCGGCGAGAAAGGGGTGAGCATCGTGGGCGGTGCCGTGCTCTACGAGGCCGTGAGGGTCTCCAAGTCCTACGGCAGCGTCGAGGCGCTCCTCGACGTCGACTTCGCGTTGCACGCCGGCGAGGTGGTGGGACTGGTCGGCGACAACGGCGCCGGCAAGTCGACGCTCGTGAAGGTGCTCTCCGGCGTGCACGCCCCGGACTCCGGAACGCTCGTCCTGGAGGGCGTCGAGCGTCGCTGGAGCTCGCCGCACGAGGCCCTCGCCGCCGAGATCGAGACGCTCTACCAGGACGCCGGCCTCGCGCCGCACCTCTCGATCGGCGCGAACGTCTTCCTCGGACGCGAGATCCTCCGGCCGGGGCTCCTCGGGAGGCTCGGCTTCATGGCACAGCGCCGGATGGACAAGGCCGCCTTGCACGAGCTCGCGCAGGTGGGGATCGAGATCCAGGGGGACCGCCGGACGGTCGCCGACCTGTCCGGCGGCCAGCGGCAAGCCGTCGCGATCGGCCGCGCCGTCGCCTGGGCGCGAAAGGTCCTCCTGCTCGACGAGCCGACCAATCACCTCGGGGCGCGCCAGGCACTCGAGGTGCTCGAGGTCATTCGCAAGGCTCGGGACCGCGGGCTCGGCGTCGTCTTCATCTCGCATACCCTCCCCCACGTCCTCCAGGTATGCGATCGGATCGTCGTCCTCCGCCTCGGCCGGGTCGTCCGCGACGCGCCCACGTCGGTGTTCGACGCCGAGAGCCTCCTCGGCACGATCACGGGCCTGCTCGAGGCCTCCTGAGAGGACGACGCTCCTCCCGATCCCGCCCCTCAGACCTCCTGCAGACGCGTGGCGATCTCGCGGTGCCGTCGCAGCGCGTCCTCGAGGACCGGGCTGGTGATCCTTCCGTCTTCGACGACCGGCCGGCCCGCGACGACGGTGTGGTGCGCGCGCACCGGGCCGCAGCGCAAGAGCGCCTCGACCGGGTCGCTCAGCGCCCCGGCGAACGCGGGCCCGTCGAGCCGCCAGCAGACGAGGTCGCCGGCTGCCCCGGGCGCGATCACGCCGAGCTCGCCGCTCCTTCCGAGGCACGCCGCGGAGCCGACGGTCGCCATCTCGAGCGCCTCTCGCGCGCCCGTCGACGCAGCGCCCGAGCGCAGGCGGGCGAGGAGCATCGCCGTGCGCGCCTCGAGCCAGAGCGACGCGGCGTCGGTCGAGGACGAGCCGTCGCAGCCGATCCCGACGGGCGCCCCGGCTGCCCGCAGCTCGGCGACGGGCGCGAGGCCGGCGCCGAGGAGGAGGTTCGAGCTCGGGCAATGGGCGACGCCCACGCCGGCGCGACCGAGGCGGGCGATCTCCTCGCCGTTCGGGTGGATGCAGTGGGCGACCCAGCACCGGTCGGTCAGCCACCCGACGTCGGCGAGCAGCTCGACCGGGCGGCAGCCGTAGGCCTGGAGGCAGTAGGCGTCCTCGGCGGGATCCTCGGCAAGGTGCGTATGGAGACGGACGTCGAGGCGGCGGGCGAGCTCCGCGGTCTCGACCATCAGCCGGCGGCTCACGGAGAACGGCGAGCAGGGGGCGAGGGCGACACGCACCATGGCGCCGAGAGAGCGGTCGTGGTGGATCCGTACCGCCGCCTCACTCGCCTGCAGGATCGTGTCCTCGTCCTCGCACACCGACTCCGGCGGCAGCCCGCCGTCCCGCTCGGAGCGGCTCATCGATCCTCGCGTCGGGTGGAAGCGCAGGCCGATCTCGCGGGCCGCGGCGATCTCGGCGCCGAGGAGGTCGCCCGATCCGGCCGGATGGACGTAGAGGTGGTCGGTTGTCGTCGTGCACCCGCCGAGGGCGAGCTCGGCGAGGCCGACGAGGGTCGAGACGTAGACGGCCTCTTCGTCGAGCAAGGCCCAGCGCGGATAGAGCGCCCGGAGCCAGTCGAACAGTCCCGAGCGCGCCGCCGGCGCGAAGGAGCGCGTGAGGTTCTGGTAGATGTGGTGGTGCGCGTTCACGAGCCCGGGCGTGACGAGGCAGCCGTCGGCGCGGAGCGTCCGGCGGGCGGGCGGGGCCCCTGGGCCCGTCCCGAGCCCGACGACGAGCCCGCCGTCCATCGCGACCCATCCGCTGCGGAGCTCGCCCCGCTCGTCCATCGTCGCGACGAGCTCGGCTCCGGCGACGAGGAGGTCGACGGCCCGGCCGGCGCCGTCGGGCGGGGGCGGCGGCGGAGCCACGGCGCGACCCTAACAGCGCCGGGCAGGCTCGCCCGCCTTCCCGCCCAGGTCGCGGCGGCGCGAGCGGGGCGACAAGCCGCCGGGCGTGTGCGCCGAGCGACACGCGGCAGAGGCTCCGTAACGTGCCGTTCACCTCCGCGAAACCTTCGAGTCACCGGTCGCCGTTAGCGTCACGCCATGAACGAACCCGAGCATCTCCTGCAGACCCCGATCAGCCGTCGCAGCCTGCTCTCCGGCGGCCTGAAGCTGGCCGGCGGCGTCGCCCTCGCGGGTGGGATCGGCTCGCTCGGCGAGACGCTTCTCTCGGGGGCGGGCTCCGCGGGAGCCTCGTCGCCGGCATCGATCTCGTTCCAGCTCGGCTGGCTCACCAACACCGAGTTCGCCGGGAGCTACCTCGCCGCCGCCAGGGGCTACTACGCCAAGGCCGGTCTCGACGTGACGATCCTCCCCGGTGAGGGCGTCGACGTCGAGGGGGTCGTCGGCTCGGGGAAGGCGACCGTCGGCGACTCCAATGCCGACACCTGCTCGGCGGCCGTCGCCCAGGGCGCCGATCTGAAGATCATCGCCGCCAAGTACCAGAGGAACCCCTTCTGCATCATCAGCTCGGCGAAGAAGCCGATCAAGGCGCCGAAGGAGCTGGCAGGCAAGCGCGTCGGCGTCAACGCCTACAACTTCACCCCGTGGGTGACCTTCCTCGCCGCCAACGGCATCCCGAGATCCAAGGTGATCACGGTCAACGAGGGCTACACCTCCGGCCCCGAGGCGCTCGCCGCGGGGCGCGTCGACGCGTGGTTGGGCTTCGTCACGAACGAGGTGGGCGTCCTCGAGCTCTCCGGCTTCCCGGTCCACAACTTCCTCCTCGCGGACTTCGGCTACGAGGTCTATGCCGACGTCTACGAGACGACCTCGGCGGCGATCGCCAGTCACAAGGAAGAGCTCGTCGAGTTCCTCCGGGCCGAGCGCGAAGGCTGGTCGGCCGACATCGCCGACCCCAAGGCCGGCCTCGACCTCACCATCTCTCGCTACGGCAAGAAGCTCGGCCTCTCGGTCAAGCAGCAGGGCCTCGAGAACACGGCCCAGCTGCCCCTCATCAAGACGCCGTACACAGAGAAGGCAGGGCTGTTCGCGATGAGCGCCGAGGACATAGCCGCCAACCTCCGGACGCTCGAGCTCGCGAGCTCGAAGAAGATCGGGAACTACTACACGAAGCCCGACCTGTTCGACGACTCCATACTGCAGGCCCTCTGAACCGGCCGCCGGAAGGTCCTTGCCCAGGAGGCCCGCGGCGCTCTCCCGGGCTCGCCCGCCACGAGCCGAGAGCAGCGACGGCTCAGCCGACCCGGCGCGCCGCCCGAGCTCGGTGTGGACGACGACGATCGTCCCCGCGACCCTCCGGTGCCCTGCCGGGGAGGCGACGAAGGCACCGATGGCCGCGTCGAGGCCACCGGCACGTCCAACGGCATCCCGGGAGCAGGAGGAGCAGGAGTAGTGGGAGTAGTGGGAGTAGTGGGAGTTGAGCCGCTACGCTTCGGAAAATGAGGAGCTGGCCCCGCCGTTGAGCGCGACCACGCTCGAGCATGAGGCTGGCAGGATCGGCGACCCGGCGGAGCGCCTCGACGGCGTGCCGAAGGTCACCGGCGCCTTCGAGTACGCGAGCGACCTCCGCCGCGAGGGCATGCTCTTCGGCGCGACGTTGCGCTCACCGCTCGCCCATGCGCGCATCCGGCGGGTGGACATCGCCCGGGCGCTCGCGAGCCCCGGCGTCGAGGCGGTGCTGCTCGCCCGCGACGTGCCTGGGAAGAAGCGCTTCGGCCTCAACTTCGACGACCAGCCGGTGCTCGCCGCAGGCGTCGTCCGCTATGCCGGCGAGCCCGTCGCGGTCCTCGCCGCCGCCAGCCCCGCCGAGGCGCGCGCCGCCGTCGGGCGCATCGTCCTCGACCTCGAGGAGCTGCCGGGCGTGTACGACATGGAGCAGGCGCTCGAGGCGGACGCCCCGAAAGTCCACGAGCTCGGCAACGTGCTCCGCCACGTGCACATCGACCACGGCGACGTCGCGTCGACCCGGGCGGACGTCTGGGTCGACGGCTACTACGAGACGGCGATGCAGGACCAGGCGCCGCTCGGGCCCGAGGCGGGACTTGCCGTCCCTGCCGAGGACGGAGGCGTCGACCTTTACGTCACGACGCAGTGGTTGCACGTTGACCGCGAGCAGATCGCACCGTGCCTCGGCCTGCCGGAGGACAGGGTCCGCCTCCACCTCGCCGGCGTCGGCGGGGCCTTCGGGGCGCGCGAGGACATCCACTCGCAGATCCATGCCTGCCTCCTCGCACTGCGCACCTCGAAGCCGGTAAAGTTCAGCTACGGGCGGGAGGAGTCCTTCTCCGGGCACGTCCACCGCCACCCCTCGCGGATCTGGGTACGCCACGGGGCGCGCCGGGACGGGAAGCTCGTCGCCGTGAGCGCACGGCTGCTCTTCGACGGCGGGGCGTACGCCTCGTCGTCGCCTGCGGTCGTCGCCAACGCCGCGACCTTCGCGGCCGGCCCCTACGAGGTCCCCAACGTGCAGGTCGAGGCCACGGTCGTCTTCACGAACAACCCGCCCTGCGGCGCGATGCGCGGCTTCGGCGCTCCCCAGGTGTGCTTCGCCCACGAGGCACAGATGGACAAGCTCGCCCGGGCGCTTTCCCTCGACCCCGTCGAGCTGCGACTGCGCAACGCCCTTGCGACCGGCTCGGTCCTCCCGACCGGTCGGCCGATCGCCGGGAGCGCCCCGGTCCGCGAGGTCATCGAAGCGTGCGCGGCGATCCCCCTGCCCGAGCCCGAGCCGACCTCGGGTCGCGGCGCGCTCCACTACCCCGGCGGCACAGGCGGCACGACCCGGGGAGAGGGCCTGCAGCGCGGCGTCGGGTTTGCCGTCGGGTACAAGAACGTGGCGTTCTCCGAGGGCTTCGACGACTCCACGGCCGCACGGGTGACGCTCCGCCTCGACGACGGGGAGCCGGAGGCCGAGGTCTACACGGCGGCCGTGGAGATGGGCCAGGGCCTGTACACGCTGCTCGCCCAGATCGCCCGGAGCGAGCTCGGCGTCGAGCGCGTCGTGCTCCGCCAAGCGGACACGCTGATCGGCAGCGCCGGGTCGAGCTCAGCCTCCCGCCAGTCGACGATGGCAGGCGGCGCGGTCCAGCTGGCATGCCGCCGCGTGCGCGAGGAGCTGTCCCGGCGGGCGCGGGCACGCGGTGCCGGCGACGGCGAGGCTCATGGCCTCGCCGAGCTGCGGGACCTGCTCGACGAGCCCGCGACGGCCGAGGCGGTCCACCGCCACCGGCGCACGGAGCGCTTCGACGAGCGCGGGCAGGGCGACGTGCACGTCTATTTGTGCTTCGCGGCCGAGCGCGCGGTGGTCGAGGTCGACGAGGAGCTCGGCCTCGTCCGCGTCCTCCAGGTCGCCGCCGCGGTCGACGCCGGGCGGGTGATGAACCCGCTGGGACTCGCCGGGCAGGTCGAGGGCGGCACCGCCCAAGGGGTCGGGCTCGCCCTCATGGAGGAGGTCCAGCTCTCAGGCGGCGTCATCCGCAACGCCTCCTTCACCGACTACCTGATCCCGACGATGCTCGACATGCCGCCGGTCGCGGTTCGGGCCGTCGAGTATCCCGAGCCCGAGGGTCCCTACGGCCTGAAGGGGATCGCCGAGTCGCCGACGGTCGTCGCGACGGCGGCCGTCGTCGCGGCACTTCGCGACGCGACGGGCAGGGAGCTCAACCGCGCCCCGGTGCGCCCCGAGGAGATCGTCGGGCTCGTCGGGCCGGCGCGGAGCGCCGGGGCGCCGGCGATCCCCGACGTGCCGGGCCAGGAGGCGGTCCCGAGCTACCTTGCGATGAGCTCCGGCCAGCAGCACCTGATGTGAGGGCGGAGCACGCATGAGCGCGGCAGCCTTCCTCCGACCGGGGAGCTTTGCCGAGGCGCTCGAGCTGCGGGCCGCACGTCCGGAGGCCGTCGCCGCGGCCGGCTGCACCGACGTGCTCGTGGAGCTGAACTTCGGACGCCTTCACGCCGAGTCCTTCATCGACCTGACCAGGGTCGCCGAGCTCGGCACCCTCGGCGTCGAGGGCGGGACGGTCCGCATCGGCGCCGGCGTGACCTACGACGCCCTGGTCCGCGGCGCCGGACGCGACGTGCCGGCGCTCGCCGCAGCCGCGCGCACCGTCGGGTCGCCGCCGATCCGCAACCGCGGCACCGTCGGGGGCAACCTCGCCTCGGCCTCCCCCGCCGGCGACTGCCACCCGCCGCTCATCGCCTGCGGAGCGGAGGTCGAGCTCGCCTCGGCGAGCGCGAGCCGCACGGTTCCCGTCGAGCGGTTCTTCACCGGCCCGAAGAGGAGCGTGCTTCGACCCGACGAGCTCGTCGCCGCCGTCTGGGTGCCGAAGGCCGACGGCCCGCAGGCTTTTGCCAAGGTCGGCACGCGCAACGCCATGGTCATCGCCGTCTGCTCCCTCGCCGTCGCCCTGCGCCCCTCGTCGCTCAGGGTCGGGACCGGGATCGGCTCGGCGGGACCGGTCCCCCTGGCGGCGCATGCCGCCGAGGAGCACATCGGCGGGCACCTCGAGGAGGCGGGAGCCTGGGAGACGAGGGCGCCGCTCCGGCCGGCCGCAGTCGAGCGGTTCGCCGAGCTCGTCGCACAGGCCGCGTCGCCGATCGACGACGTGCGCGGCCGGTCCGGGTACCGTCGCCACGCCCTGCAGGTGCTCGCACGGCGGATGCTCACCTGGTGCTGGGAGGAGTACCGGCACGAGCCGAGGTGGGCGGCGTGATGCGGGTCTCCTGCACGGTGAACGGCCGGCCGCTCGAGGCCGACGGCCTCGGGCCGGGCGAGAGCCTCCTTTCTCTGCTCCGGGAGCACCTCGGGCTGCTCGGGAGCAAGAACGCCTGCGAGCAGGGCGAGTGCGGTTCGTGCGCCGTCGAGGTCGACGGCTCGCTCGTCTGCTCCTGCCTCGTCCTCGCCGGCCAGGCGGACGGCAGGGAGATCACGACGATCGAGGGGCTGTCCACCGGAGACGGGCTCCACCCCGTCCAGCAGGCTTTCGTCGAGGCAGGCGCGATCCAGTGCGGTTTCTGCACCCCCGGGCTCGTCATGGCCACCCGCGACCTGTTGCGCCGGGTCCCTGATCCCGACGACGACGAGATCCGTGAGGCCCTCGCCGGGAACCTCTGCCGCTGCACCGGCTACCAGAAGATCATCGACGCCGTCCACCTGGCGGCCAGGCGCTGAGGCTCTCGCGCCGTGGGGGACACCACCCCGGGGCTGGTCTGCGGCCACCACCACCTCTACTCGGCGCTCGCGCGCGGCATGCCCGCGCCCCCGAAGGTGCCGACCAGCTTCCTCGAGATCCTCGAGCAGGTGTGGTGGCGCCTCGACGTGGCGCTCGATCTCGAGATGCTGCGATGGTCGGCCATGCTCGGCGCGCTCGAGGCCCTCGAGTGCGGGACGACCGCGATCGTCGATCACCACGAGAGCCCGTCGGCGATCGACGGCAGCCTCGACGTGATCGCCGCGGCCTGCGCCGAGGTCGGCGTCCGCGTCGTCGCGTGCTACGGCGTGACCGACCGGCACGGCCCCGACGGAGCACGGCGCGGCCTTGCGGAGAACGAGCGGTTCCTGCGGGGTGGCGGGCGCGGCATGGTCGGCGTGCACGCCGCCTTCACCTGCAGCGAGGAGACGCTCCAGGCGGCCGCCGGGCTCGCGGCCGACCTGGGCGTCGGTGTGCACGTCCACGTCGCGGAGGGCGACGTGGACGCCGACGCGGCACACCGCCTCGCGCCGTTCGTCACCTCCGACTGGCTCGTGGTGCACGGCGTCCACCTCGCCTTGCCCGTACCCGAGCCGCTCGGCCGCGCCACGCTCGCCCACAACGCGCGCTCCAACATGCACAACGCGGTCGGGTATGCGCGGCCTCGCGCCTGGCCTGGGCGCGTCGTGCTCGGCACGGACGGGATCGGTGCCGACATGCTCGACGAGATGCGCATCGCGTACGTCCGCGCCCGCGAGGACGACGTGACCACGACGCCGGCAGAGGTGTGGGCGTGGCTGCGGGCAGGCGAGGCGCTCGTGCCGGACGCGGCCGGCGACCGGGTGCGGTGGAGCTACGACGGGGTCGACGATCCTTGGCGCGCGGCCTTCACCCCCGGGGTGCGCGCGCTCGACGTCTGGGTGGACGGCGTCCGCGTCCTTGAGGACGGGCGCGCCACGCGCGTGGATGGCGTCGAGATACGCGCACGTGCGGCCGAGCAGGCGGAGCGGCTCTTCGCGCGCCTGTGAGCGCTCGCCGCGCCGTGGCAGCACATCAACGAGGACGGGGAGGACCGATGCGGACGCGCGTTGCGCTGTACCTGCAAGACGCCCACACGATCAGGGATGGCATGGGGTTCGCTGCTTACGCGGAGCAGCGTGGGTTCGACGCGGTCTGGCAGGCCGAGAGCCGGCTCGTCCGCGAGGCGACCGCGCCGCTCGCCGCCTACGCGGCGGTCACCGAGCGCATCCGGGTGGGCTCGGGCGTCTCGGACATCTGGTCGCGCAACCCGGCACGGCTCGCCGCGACCTTCTCGACCCTCGACGACCTCGCGCCCGGGCGTGTCCTCTGCGGCCTCGGCGCATGGTGGGACCCGCTTGCACAGAAGGTCGGCATCGCTCGGCGACACCCGCTCACGGTCATGCGCGAGGTGGTGACCGCCCTTCGGGCGCTGCTTGCGAACGAGACCGTCACCTTCCACGGCGAGTGGGTGCACCTCGACGGCGTCGAGCTCGACTACGTCTACCAGGAGCGGCGGCCCAAGCAGATCCCCATCTACATCGGCGCGACGGGCGATCGGATGCTCGAGCTCGCCGGGGAGATCGCCGACGGCGTGGTGCTGAACTACCTCGTCTCCCCGGGCTACAACGAGCGGGCGCTCGAGCGGCTGGAGGTCGGCCTCGCGCGCTCGGGGCGTGCGCTCGACGACCTCGACCGGCCACAGCTCGTCGTGTGCTCGGTGCACGAGGACGAGGCGACGGCGCTCGACATGGCGCGCCTGATGGTCACCCAGTACCTCGGACAGCAGCCGCACATCATGCGCGCCTCCGGGGTGCCCCAATCCCTGCTCGAAGCGGTCGGCGAGCTCCTCACGTGGCCGGCCACCCATGAGGAGGTCGTCGCGGCATCCACGCTCGTGCCGGACGAGATCGTTCGCATGCTGACCGCGTCGGGCACCGCCGACCAGGCGCGGGCGCGGGTGGCCGAGTACGTCGCGCACGGCTGCACGTGCCCCGTCCTCTACCCGCTCGGGGACGTCCGGGCGATGATCGACGCGTTCGCGGGATGGCCGGCCTGACCGCCTTCAGCGCGTGGCGCCCGTGGCGAGCACGACGACGCGCTCGTCGTGCCGGACGACCCCGGAGTCGAGGAGCGCGACGAGCCCGGCGATCCCGGCCGTGCCCGTAGGGTCGGCGTCGAGGCCGCAGGCCGTCCCGAGCTCGTTCGCCGCCCGAAGGCGCGCCTCGTCGACGACCAGCGCCCCGCCCCCGGTCGAGAGCATCCCTGCGACGACGGCGAGCCAGTCGTAGGTCTCGTCGTCGAGGATCCCCGTCGCGATGCTCTCCGGCTCCCCCTCCCAGGGCCACATGTAGCGGGACCGCTCGCCGGCAGCAGCCGCGAGGGCCTGCGCGAGGTCGTCCGGTCGGGCGCCGCCTGGCAGCAGAGCTGCCACCTTCCGGGTAGCTCGCTCGAGCGGGTGGACCGCCGCGCTCTGGACCGTGTGCAGGCGCGCCCGGCTCCCGGTCGCGCCGAGGGCGTGGGCTTCGGCGAGGCCCTGGGCCACGGCGCTCGCCAGGGCGCCGCCGCCGACCTGCACGACCACGTGGTCGGCCGGCTCGCCGCTTCGCGCCTCCGCCGCGGCGATCTCCCAGGCGAGCGTCTCCCCTCCCTCGATGGCGAGCCCGTTGAGGTTCCCCTGGCAGGTGAAGGGGATCGCCCCCTCCTCGAGCGCGGCGAGGAGCCTCGAGTAGGAGGGGTCGCCCGGGACGCCCGGCTGGCGCTCGCAGACGACGACGTCCGCTCCGAGGCGGGCGAGGCGACCGAGCACCCGGGCGTCCGCCCCGGAGGGGACGAGGACCCGGAGCGGCCGGCCGGACGCACGGGCGAGCACCGCGGCTGCAAGGGCGGCGTTTCCGCAACTGGCGATGGCAAGGTCGGGGCGCCGGCCGGGCGGGACGAGGCCGATGTGCTCGGCCACCTCGAGGTGGAGGAGGATCCCCATCAGATGACGACCCTTGTGGCTCCCGGCGACGTTGCGCGTCTCGTCCTTCACCCACACCCCGCCGGGCGGGTCGAACCCGAGCGCCTCCGAGAGCAGCGCCGAGCGGCCGAAGGGGGTCTCGCGGAAGCCCCGCCCGTCCACAGCGGCGACGCGCCGGTCGAGCCGCCGGACGAGCTCGACGTAGGCGGCGTCGTCGAGCCCACCGGCGAGCGCACGGTGGTAGCTGTGCAGGAGCCGCCGGAAGCGGACGAAGGGGGACGGGTCGTCCTCGCCGGGACCGGGGAAGACGGAACGCCCGGCGTCGAGGATCCTCTTGAGCACATGGTCGACGTCGCCCGACCCCGCGTGAGGGCAGCGGAACGGGTAGGGCTCGTCCTCCGCAGGCGCCGCGCCGCAGCCGGTGCAGCGAAGGCTCGTCGCCGCTGGGCTCATCCGGCGGCTGCGCCCGTCCGCTCGTTCAGCTCGGCGATCATCTCGTCCCAACGGGCGAGCCGCGCCCTGAGCGCTCGCCACCAAGTCTGCTCGCGCCGCGCCACGAAGTCCCCGACCGAGACGCCCTGCTGCTCGACCCAGGTGTAGTAGCCGAGGTTGAAGATGCGATCCCGGTCTGCGCTCGTCGTCTCGAGGAGGTCGTCGCACGACACGCCGAGGACGTGGCGACCGAAGGCCTCGGCAGCGGCGAGGTCGTCGAGCTCGCCCCCGAAGTCGCGCTCGAGGACGCGGGCGCGCTCGCTCCGGTACATCTCCGCGCCGTCCGTCGCGACCGAGACGACGACGTCCTCCGGGCCAAGTCGGAGATGCTTCGCCGTCTTCACCGCCGCGAGGAGGTTGCAGATGCTCGACAGACCGAGGTGGTCCAGGCACTCGAGCGTCTCCGCAGGGACCTTGCGGCGCCGCGAGAGGTACTCCCTGCCGGTCGTCGTGCCGAACAGCACGGCCAGCTGATCGGTGGCGCGGTCGCTCACCGCGGTCACGATGTCGGTGTTGTGGACGTTGTGGATCAAGGGGACGTGCTTGTCGCCGATGCCTTGGATGTTGTGCTCCCCGAAGCCG
>DAHVLW010000054.1:0-1815 GCA_027320205.1 Acidimicrobiaceae bacterium | reverse complement strand
CGCGGCGACGCCGCGGCGCTCGTCGCCGCAGCCGAGCTCGTCTCCGCCATCGGCGAGCTGCTCAGCCCCGCCCGAGGAGCTCGGAGACCTCCGCCCGCTCCTCGATGAGCTCCTCCGTCGTCCGGCGGATCTTCGCCATCGCCTCGGCGTCGTGCTCGATCCCCTCGACGACGCTCCAGCCCTCCCCGGTCGAGCGGACCGGAAAGCCGAACTGGAGGCCCTCGGGGATGCCGTACTCGCCCCGCGAGACGACGGCGAGCGAGGTCCAGTCACCCGGGTCGGTCGACTGGCGAATGGCGCGCACCGAATCTGCGGCGGCGGCGGCCGCAGAGGCGGCGGAGGAGAGGCCCCGCGCGTCGATGACGGCGGCGCCGCGCTTTTGCACCGTGGTGATGAGCTCGCCCCGCAGCCACTGGGCGTCGCCGATGACCTCCTCGGCGGGAGAGCCGGCGATGCGGGCGTGGACGAAGTCCGGGTACTGCGTCGAGGAGTGGTTCCCCCAGATGGCGACGTTCGTCACGGCGGGGACTTGCACCCCGGCGCGGCGGGCGAGCTGGGACTTGGCGCGGTTCTCGTCGAGGCGGGTCATCGAGAACCACCGGTCGGCGGGGACGTCCGGCGCGTTCGTGCGCGCGATCAGGCAGTTGGTGTTGCAGGGGTTGCCGACGACGAGGACCCGGACCTCGGAGGCGGCGTGCGCCGCGATCGCCCGCCCCTGCGGGCGGAAGATCCCGCCGTTCACGCCGAGCAGGTCCTTGCGCTCCATCCCCGCCTTGCGCGGCACCGAGCCGACGAGGATGGCGAAGCTCGTCGAGTCGAACGCGACCTTCAGGTCCGAGGTCGCCTCGATCCCCACAAGAAGCGGCGAGGCGCAGTCGTCGAGCTCCATCACGACGCCTTCGAGCGCCTTCATCGCCGGCTCGATCTCGAGCAGGCGCAGCTCGACCGGCTGTGCCGGGCCGAAGAGCTCGCCGGCGGCGATGCGGAACAGCAGCGAGTAGCAGATCTGGCCGGCCGCGCCGGTAACCGTGACGCGGATGGGCCGGGTCTTCGAGAGCGTCGTCGATTCGTCCACGCGCCGAGGCTACCTGGAAGCCGCCGACCCGGTCAGATCGAGCTCCTCGCCGCGCCCCGGCGCGGCGAGGATGACCCTCGGCACGCCGTAGCCGTCACGCGCGAAGGCCTCGCCGACTGCGGCGACGACCTCGTCTGTCCGGCCCGAGTCGACGAGGACCATCGCCGAGCCGCCGAAGCCGCCGCCGATCATCCGCGCGCCCAGGGCCCCCGCCGACTCGGCCGCCGCGACGGCAGCGTCGAGCTCGGCGCAGGACGCCTCGAAGTCGTCGCGCACCGAGGCGTGCCCGGCGGAGAGCACCGGGCCGATCGCGGCGACCCGGCCCTGCTCCAGCAACTGCGCGACCTCGAGCACTCGCTGGTTCTCGGTGACGACGTGCCGCACGCGCCGGAAGAGCACGGGGTCGCCGAGCCGCCTCGCCGAGGAGTCGAGCTCGGCCGGGTCGAGGTCCCGAAGCGCTCGCAGCCCGAGCGCCGCGGCGGCGCGCCCGCAGGCATTCCGCCGGTCGGCGTAGCCGGAGTCAGCATGGTCGTGACGGACCCGGGTGTCGACGACGAGCAGCGCAAGGCCCGAAGCCCGAAGGGCGAACGGCACCTGGCGGGTCTCGAGCGTCCGCGTGTCGAGCAGGAGCGCGTGGTCCGGGACGCAGAGCAGCGAGGCCATCTGGTCGAGGATCCCGCAGGGGACGCCGACGAAGTCGTTCTCGGCGCGCTGGCAGGTCAGCGCGAGCTGCTCACGGC
>DAHVLW010000152.1:0-3025 GCA_027320205.1 Acidimicrobiaceae bacterium | reverse complement strand
TCGTCGACGGCCAGGCGGTAGGCGTCGCCGGAGGTCCCGGCGGGAAACGGGACGTTGACCGTCGAGCCCGTCCCCCGGCCTGAGCCGATCTCCTCGAGCGCGCCCGTCCCGGGGTAGAGCGGGTACTCGTGGAGCGAGACGAACAGCACGTCGTCCGAGTCGTAGAAGGCTGCCTGCGTGCCGTTGCCGTGGTGGGCGTCCCAGTCGACGACGAGCACCCGCTCGCCGCGTGCGGCGAGGGCCGCAGCGGTGATCGCGACGTTGTTCAGGAGGCAGAAGCCCATCGCACGGGCAGCGAGGGCGTGGTGGCCGGGCGGGCGCAGGACGAGGAAGGCGGCGTCCGCCTCCCCGCGCCCGAGGCGCTCGGCGGCGTCGGGCCCGGCGCCCGCCGCGTGCAACGCCGCGTCGAAGGAGCCTGGCGAGACGTGGGTGTCGGCGTCGAGCGCGCCGCCGCCGACAAGGCAGCGCTCCTCCAGGTAGAGCAGATAGCCGGGGTCATGGACGCGCTCGAGCTCCTGGCGGGTCGCCGGCCGCGGCACGAAGGTGCGCGCCACGTCCTCCAGCTCGGCGTCGGCGGACCCGGCGAGGGCGGTCGTGATGCCGGCGAGCGCCGCCTCGACGCGCTCCGGCGACTCCGGGTGGCCGAGGCCCGTCTCATGCTCGTCGAAGAGCTCGTGCGTTCCGACGATGATCTCCACGCGGCGAACGTACAGGTCGCGGCCACCTGGCCGCGCGGCGCACCGGTAGGCTCCGCCTCTGTTCGGAGGACCGATCGGAGGACGAGACCGCCGTGCCGAACGCCTCGTGCCCCCGTGCCGGCGCAGGGTCCCGACCCGCCCGCGATCACCGGGGAGCCGGACCCCGGCAGCCCCGGCCGGCGCGCGCCCGCCGGACGGCCGCCGCGCTCGCCGTCGGCCCGGTCCTCGCCGTGGCGGCACTCGCCGGGCTGGCTCCGGCTGCGTCGGCCTCCCGCCGCCACTCGCTGCCGGCCCCGGTGACGCGCTCGGTGATCACCGTCGCCGCCCAGACCTCCTGGGTGCAGGGCCGATCGGGGCTCTACCTCCGCCTCGACGTGCGCTCGCCGCTCCCGGCTGCACGCCTCGGGCTGAAGTTCGCCCTCTACTCGCGCCTCACCAGCCGGTACGCCTTCGACCAGTCCGTGAACGGCACAGAGCCGCCGAGCGAGCTGCCCGTCGACACGCCACCCACGATCCCGCTCGGCGAGCTCGACCGACGGGCACGCGTCACGGGCGGCGTCGCCACCGTGGTCACGGTCCACTTCCCGGTCACGACCGGTCAGGAGGCAGGCGGCGGTGCCTTCGCTCCGGCGAGCGCATCGCCGACCCTCGGGCTCGACTGCGGCGTGACCTGCGACGGCGTCTACCCCCTCGAGGCGGCGCTCGTCGACACGGCAGGCGGCACGCCGCTCTCGACCATCACGACCCATCTCATCTACACCGCGGGCAGCGCGGGCACCCTGCCGCTCGGAGTGGCGCTGGTCCTCCCCGCCGGCACGACCCCCGTGCTGCGCGCTGACGGACGACCGGCGCTAGGCAAGCGCCAGCTCACGCGACTCGCCGACCTCCTCGACCCGATCGCGGCGAACCCTCGCGCCCGGCTCACTCTCGACCTCGCCCCGCAGCTGCTCGAAGCGCTCCAGCGTGACGGCTCGCGGCAAGGCGTCGCCGAGCTCGCGGCCTTGCGGAAGCTGTTCGGCGTCCGACCGGACGCGAGCGCCCCGAGCCGCCACGAGACGCTCGGCGCGCCGTTCGCAGCCGTCGAGCCCACGGCGCTCACCTCCGCCGGCGCCGGTGGCGAGCTGGAGCTCCAGCTCGCCCGGGGGGCGCAGGTGCTCGCGTCCGCGCTCGGGCTCGCAAGCTCGCCCGAGCCCTACGTCGTGGGCTCGGGGCTCGACCGAGCCGCGCTGCAGCTCCTCGAGCGCGACGGCGTCGGCGAGCTCGTGCTGCCCTCGGCCGACGCGACGACCCTGCCGGGAACGCCGGCGCTGACGTCGACCATGACCTCGCCGTTCCGCCTCGTCCTCCGCCCGACCGCCAACGGCGGCACGTCCGGGATCGAGGCGTTCGCCGCCGACCCGGGCCTCGCCGGCCGATTCAGCGCCGAACCGTCCGACCCCGTCCTCGCCGCCCACCAGCTCCTCGCCGAGCTGGCCGAGATCTACTTCGACGCCCCTTACGGGCGAGCGCGCCGAGCCGTGGTGGTCGACCCAGTCGGTTGGGCGCCGAACGCCCGCTTCCTCTCGACGCTCCTCGCCGGGCTCTCCCCCAGCCCGGTGCTCGCGACGCTCACCCTCACCCAGGCGTTCGCAGCCGTGCCCGTCGGGGGAAACGGCGCGCCGCCCGTCGAGCAGCTCGTGCGCGACGGCGCCGTCGCCGCTCGAGACCGCCTCTCGGGCCACGAGGTCGCCTCGGAACGGAGAGTGATCGCCGTCGTTCGCTCGGTGCTTCCCGGCGACGCCGGCCTGCTCTCCCGGCTCGAGGACGCCGTGCTCCTCGGCGAGTCGGCCGGCCTCCGCAGCACGGCCCGGGCCGCCTACCAGGCCGTGCCTCGCCGGGCCGAGCGCGGCCTTTCGCACCTGATCAAGCTGCCGGCCGGGCGCACCGTCACGCTCACCTCGCGCACGGGCAAGATTCCCGTGAGCTTCGTGTCCACCTCGCGCTTCGCGGTGCACGCGGTCGTCGAGCTGAGCGACCCGGCGCTCAGCTTCGGCGCCGCGGGCAGGGGTCCTCGGCCGATCGTGCTCGCCGGGAAGACGACCGACCGCGACTACCAGGTCGCAGCTCGGATCTCCGGCGACTCGCGTCTCGTCGTGCGCCTCCTCTCGCCCGTCGGCGGCAAGGTGCTGTTCGTCGCCTCGTTCAGCGTGCGCTCGACCTTCGTGTCCGCAGAGGCGGTCGCCCTCTCCATCGGCGCCGTTCTCGTGCTCGCCGCGTGGTGGCTTCGATCGCTGCTACGCCGGCGGCGCGCAGCCTCCCGTAGGACCGCGGACGCGGGCGAGCCGCCC
>DAHVLW010000035.1:0-2979 GCA_027320205.1 Acidimicrobiaceae bacterium | reverse complement strand
CGCTCGGCGGCGCTCGCGCCCAGCGGGGCGAGCAGCGCCACGCTGATCTTGGCGAGGCCGTCCCGGTCGTCCTTGCGAACCCGGCCGACGGTGACGGCTTCGAACGGGCGCTCCGGCGTCGCGGCGCTCACCGCCAGCAGGCGCAGCCAGGCGAGAAGGCGACCGTTGCCCGACAGACGACCGTATCCGGCGCGGCGGAGCACGTCGCCGTGGAGATCGGCCACCGCGCCGACGAGCCGGGTCCCCGACGGGAGCGCGACGTCGACGGGCACGACCGCCCCGGGGGACCTGATCCCGCACGCGTCGACGATCGTCTCGACCGTCGCGACGATCGGAGCGAGGACCGCGTCGGCGAGGGCGCCCGGCGGGAGGGCGCCGCTCGCCCGCTCGGCCGCCGCCGCCTGGTCGAGGTCGACGCCGGCGAGGCGCGCCGCAAGCAACCGCTCGCCGACCTCGAAGGACGCGAGCCCGCCGAGCTCGACAGGAAGGGCGTCGTCGAGCGGGACGCCCGACTCGGCGGGAACGAAGCCGAGCCGTGCGCGGAGGAAGGCGCCGACGGGATGGCGGAGGAACCGCTCGAGCTCGGCAAGCTCGAGCGTCGACCGGTCGAGCGGCGGCAGCGGCCCGTCGAGGAAGCCCGGGCGCTCGCGGCGCTCGCTCTCGATGGCCCGGGCGCCGTCGAAGCTCGTCGGATCGAAGCCGAACGGTCGCCCCGGTCGCAAGGCCCCGACGGCGAAGTTCCGGGGGTCGAAGGATTGCAGCGGGTGGCGGACGAGGACGGCCTCGGCGGCCGAGGAACCGTCGGGTGCCACCGCGGTGCGGTCGATCGTCTCGAGCAGCTCGCCGACCGGAACGGCCGGCGGGCGCACGAGGTTCGTCCGCTCGTCCATTCCCGAGTAGGCCACGACAAGCTGCCCGGTGGCGGCGAGCAAGGCGTCGAGGAGCAGCTGGCGCTCCTCGCTGCGCGGATCGCGCTCGCCCACCCTCGGAGCGGTGAGCAGCAAGTCGTCGCCGTCCAGCGCGGGAAAGCGGGGAAAGACGCCGTCGTCGATCCCGAGCAGGCAGACGACCCGGTGCGGCACGGCCCGCATCGGCACGAGCGTGCAGAGGGTGACCTCGCCGGTGCGGAAGTTCGCGCGGCTCGGGCGACCCTGGAGTCGCTCGGCGAGCAGCTCGGCGACCTCGGCCCGGGAGAGCTCGAGCTCGCTCGGACCGTCGGGACCCGTCGCCTCGTCGAGCACCTCGCCGAGCACCCGGCCGAGCTGGGCGCGCTGCCATGCCTCGGCGTCGGCCGTCACCCCGCACGCGTCGACGGCCCCGGCGAGCGCCACGCACCACTCCCCGAGCGGCTTCGGCGCCGACAGGGCTGCGACGGCCTCGCCGAGGCGGTCCACCAGCTCGGCCAGGCGCCCGAGCAGCGGCAGGTCGCCGGGCGGGACGTCGTCGAGGGGCAGGACGTCCGCGTAGCGCCTTCCGTCATGCTCGGCCATTGCCGCCCCGAGCGCCAGGCGGTCGAGACCGGCAGCCCAGGTGTTGGCGCGCACGCCGTCGAGCCCGAAAGGCTGCCGGTGGGAAGCGTCCAGGCCCCAGCGGATGCCGGACGCGGCGACCCAGCGCTCGAGACGCCGGAGGTCGTCGTCGCCGAGGCCGAACCGGCGGCGTACCGGAGCGTGCCCGGCGAGGTCGAGGACCTGGCTCGCCGTCACCCTGGCGGCGGCGAGCTCGAGGAGCACGGCGGCGAGCTCGAGGAGCGGGTTCGCCTGGCGCAGCGACCGGTCGGCCACCCGGACCGGGAGCCGAGGCAGCGATGCCCGGCCGTCTTCTCCTGGGCCCGAGGCACGGGAGAAGGCAGCGTCGACGAGCGGGGCGAACGTCTCGACGTCCGGACAGAGCAGGATCACGTCTCGAGGCTCGAGCCCTGGCGTCGTGGCGAGCAGGTGCAGGACGGCGTCGCGTACCACCTCGACCTGCCGGGCGCGGCCGTGGCAGGCGTGGATCTGGACGCTCTCGTCGGCCGGGTCCAGCACCAGCCGCTGCTCGGCCCGGCCGGGCAGCGCCGGGCCGGGCGGGGCCAGGTCGTTGCGGATGTCGTGCTGGATCCGCTCGAGCAGGTTCCGCGAGGCGCGCCCGAGCGGTCTGTGGTCGCCGGCGCCCGCTCCCGCCGGCGAGAGCACGAGCTGCATCTCGCGGGCGTCCCGGCCCCAGGAGGCAAGGATCGGATTGCGGACAAGGTCGACGCTCGGGTCGTCGCGGCGCGCAAGCCCGTGCGGCGGCAGGACCGTCGCCTCGAGGCGCGCCCAGAGCACCGGGGAGGGGTGGAGGAGGAAGAGATGGACGTCACGGACCTCGGCGAGCGCAGAGAGCACCTCGAGGTGGCTGCAGGGCAGGCGGGTCAGGCCGAAGAGCGCCACCCGATCGGGGAGCTCCAGCCCCGCCCGCCCGCGCCGTAGCCGCTCGCAGCGCTCGGACAGCTGCTCGGCCGGGCTCGGCTCGCCGAGCCGGGCGCGAAGCCGCCGCCACAGCTCGGCCTGCCAGGCCCCGGAGGCCGGGATGCCGCCGTCCTCACCGCGGGCCCACGACAGCACGAGCTCGGGGCGGTGGACGCCGTACCGGTCATAGAGGTCGGCGAGACGGCGGACGCTCGACAACCGCCGCTCGTCCCCGCCGGCGCCGCCGGCCCGAAGGTGATCGGCGAACGGCGCCAGCCACGGCTCGTCCAGGTGCTCCCTGACGACCTCGAGGAGCGGCCAGGCCAGGCGCTCGGGCGCCCAGCAGATCGATGTCGGGTCCTCCCCGCCAGCCTCGGCCAGCACCCGGCGCACGAGCGTCCCGGGGAAGGGGAACTCGACGTTGGCGCAGACGCCGTCCGCACGCCCGCTCCGGCTGCCGAGCCGGCCGGCGAGCTGCTGGGTGAGCCAGCGCTCCACGCCGCGGGTCGGCACCGAGACGAGCTCAGCCACCATCGGGTCCCCGAGCGGC
>DAHVLW010000033.1:0-1553 GCA_027320205.1 Acidimicrobiaceae bacterium | reverse complement strand
TCGCGTACGAGCACTTCACGAAGATCTTCTCCGGCCCGCGCTGGGAAGCGCTCACCGCAAAAGGCGCCCGCGTCCAGCGGCCGCTGTGGGCGTCGACCTCGACGAAGAATCCCGCCTACCCCGACCTGCTCTACGTCGAGGCGCTCGTCGGTCCCGACACCGTCGACACCCTTCCCCCGGCGACGGTCGAGGCCTTCGCCGACCACGGGAGCGTGGCGCGCACGGTCGACGCCGATCCCGCCGGCGCGCAGTCGACGGTCGACGACCTCGGAGAGGTCGGCGTCGACCTCGACGACGTCACGGCCCAGCTCGAGACCGAGGGGGTCGCCTCCTTCGCCAAGTCCTTCGACGAGCTGATCGAGAGCCTCGGCCGGAAGGCCGTCGCGCTCGGGGCGGCCCGTTGAGCACGGGCGGGCGGCGACCCGAGGCGCCCCGCCGGGCCGGGGGCGCCCGCACGGCAAAGGGCACCTCCAGATGAGCGAGCTCCGCCAGGTCGAGAAGCTCCCCGCGGAGCCGGGCGGAGCCCGCCTTCGCGCCATCGACCCCGACGAGTCCCGCCGGCCCGGCTCCCTCGCCCTCGTCGTCTTCGGCGCCTCGGGCGACCTCGCCCACCGGAAGATCCTCCCCGCCCTCGCCCAGCTCGCGGAGCAGGGCGCCCTGGGCGAGGGCTTCGCCGTCGTCGGCGTGGCCCGCACCGGATGGAACGACGAGGAGTTCCGAAAGGTCTGCCTCGAGGTCGCCCCGGTCGAGTCGGCCGGCGCCTGGGAGCAGCTCGTGCAGCGCTTCCGCTACGTCGCCGGCGACTACGGCGACGAGGCGACGTTCGCCAAGCTCGCTGCGATCCTCGCCGAGCTCGACAAGGACCAGGGCACCGGGGGCAACCGCGTCTACTACCTCGCGACGATCCCGGCGCTGTTCGGCCCGGTCGCGCAGGCGCTCGCCGCGCACGGCTGCAACGAGCCGGCCCGGGGTGGCGAGTTCGCCCGCCTCGTCGTCGAGAAGCCCTTCGGCTCGGACCTCGGCAGCGCCGCCACGCTCGACGACGAGCTCCACCAGGCCTTCCGCGAGGACCAGATCTTCCGCATCGACCACTACATGGGCAAGGAGACCGTCCAGAACGTCCTCGCCCTCCGCTTCGCCAACTCGATCTTCGAGCCGATCTGGAACCGCCGCTACGTCGACCACGTGCAGGTCACCGTCGCCGAGAGCCTCGGCGTCGAGCACCGGGGCACCTTCTACGAGACGGCCGGGGCGCTGCGCGACATCGTGCAAAACCACGTCATGCAGGTCCTGTCGCTCACCTTGATGGAGCCGCCGGCGGAGATGGAGGCGTCGGCGATCCGGGACGAGAAGGTCAAGCTGCTCCGCTCGGTGGTCGTCCCCGACGTCGACGAGGCCGTCAACGATGTCGTGCGCGCCCAGTACACCGCCGGGATCATCGACGGGGCGGCCGTCCCCGGCTACCGCTCGGAGGAGGGGGTCTCCCCCACCTCCGAGACCGAGACCTACATCGCGATGCACCTCCTCGTCGACAACTGGCGCTGGGCCGGCGT
>DAHVLW010000029.1:0-7090 GCA_027320205.1 Acidimicrobiaceae bacterium | reverse complement strand
GAGGTGGCGCCGGCCTCCGCCCCCGGGGAGGGCTCGCCGGCGGCGGAGGCCGCCTCGGCCTCGGCCAGGGCGCGCCGGGCCCGGGCCACGTCGACCTCCTCCCCGAGCTCGGCGACGCCGGCGAGGATCCTCACCTGGTTGGCGTCCTGGTCGACGTGCACGAACCCCCCGCTGACCGCCGCGGTGAGCTCGCGCCGGGCGTCGGCATCGCCGCCCTGGACGGCCCCGGCGATCCGCACGACGGTGATGTCGGCGGCGCCGATGAAGTCCTCGTGGCGCGCGAGGAACGCGATCTCGCCGGCGTCGGTGCGCATCGAGACCTCTTCGGCCTCGGTCGAGAGCAGCACCCGCCCAGGCGTGACGATCTCGACCTTCAGCGGCGTCGCCATGACCCGTCCCTGTCTTCGCCCGGCCGCTCAGGCGCCGGCGAGCTGCTTGGCCTTCAGGTGGACGTCGTCGACCCCGCCGACGTTCAAGAAGGCCTGCTCCGGGACCTCGTCGAGGTCGCCACCGACGAGCGCCTCGAAGCTGCGGACCGTCTCCTCGACCGGCACGTAGACCCCCGGCTGCCCGGTGAAGACCTCGGCGACGAACAACGGCTGGGAGAGGAACCGCTGGATCTTGCGGGCGCGGTTGACCGTGAGGCGGTCCTCCTCGGAGAGCTCGTCGAGGCCGAGGATGGCGATGATGTCCTGGAGCTCGCGGAAGCGCTGGAGCACCTCCTTCACCGCCTGGGCGCAGCGGTAGTGGCGATCGCCGACCACCTCCGGGGCGAGGATGTTGCTCGAGGAGGCGAGCGGGTCGACGGCGGGATAGATCCCGAGCGCGGCGATCTGGCGGGAGAGCTCGGTGGTCGCGTCGAGATGGGTGAACGTGGTGAACGGCGCCGGGTCGGTGTAGTCGTCGGCCGGGACGTAGACCGCCTGCATCGAGGTGATCGAGCGGCCCTTGGTCGAGGTGATCCGCTCCTGGAGGTGGCCCATCTCGCTCGCGAGCGTTGGCTGGTAGCCGACGGCGGAGGGCATCCGACCGAGAAGCGTCGACACCTCCGAGCCCGCCTGGACGAAGCGGAAGATGTTGTCGATGAAGAGGAGGACGTCCTGGTTCTTCACGTCGCGGAAGTACTCCGCCATCGTGAGCGCGGCGAGGGCGACGCGAAGCCGCACGCCCGGGGGCTCGTCCATCTGGCCGTAGACCAGCGCCGCCTTCTCGATGACGCCGGACTCCTGCATCTCGAGCCAGAGGTCGGTGCCCTCGCGGGTCCGCTCGCCGACGCCGGCGAAGACCGAGACGCCGCCGTGCTCCTGGGCGACGCGCCGGATCATCTCCTGGATGAGCACCGTCTTGCCGACGCCGGCCCCGCCGAACAGGCCGATCTTGCCGCCTTGGACGTAGGGCTCGAGAAGGTCGATCACCTTGATCCCGGTCTCGAACATCTGCCGGCGTGGCTCGAGCTCGTCGAAGGGCGGCGCCTCGCGGTGGATCTCCCAGCGGTCGGCGACCTCTCCGATGTCGTCGGTGTCGAGCGGCCGGCCCGTCACGTTGAACACGTGGCCGAGCACGGAGTCGCCGACCGGCACGCTGATCCCGTGCCCGGTGTTCCGTGCCACCGCGCCCCGCACCAGCCCGTCGGTCGAGCGGAGGCAGATGCAGCGGACCCGGCCCTCGCCGATCTGCTGAGCCACCTCGGCGACGATCGTCGTCTGCCTGCCCTCGAGGACGAGGTCGATCTCGAGCGCGACGTTGATCTCCGGGAGCGCGTGCGGCGGGAACTCGACGTCGACGACCGGGCCGGCGATGGCGACGACTCGCCCGCTCTCGAGGGCGTGCGCCGCCGGGGCGGCGGTCTCGGTGGTGGTCATGCGCTTCGCTCCTCGATGTCGTGGTCGATGTCGTGGTCGGCAGCGGCGATCCGGTCGCGGGCGCCCTGGCGCAGCGCCTCGGCTCCCCCGACGATCTCCATGATCTCCGTCGTGACGGCATCCTGTCGCACGCGGTTCATCACGCGCCGCAGGGTCTTGATCAGCTCCTCGGCGTTCTCCGTGGCGGCGGACATCGCCCGCTGGCGGGCGGTGTGCTCCGAGGCCGACGCCTCGAGCAGCGCCTGGTAGACGACGGCCTCGGCGTACTGGGGGACGAGCAGCCCGAGGAGCTCCTCCGCCGAGGGCTCGAAGTCGTAGAAGCCGCCGCCGGAAGGAGCCGCCGGCCTGGCGGAGGCCGCCGGCAACGGCAGCACCTGCTCGGTCGAGAGCACCTGGCTCCCCGCCGAGCGGAAGCGCCAGGAGACCAGCTGGACGAGGTCGACCTCGCCGGAGAGGAACGGCGGCACGACCTCGGCGGCGACGGCGCGCGCGTCGGCGAAGGCCGGCCGGTCGGTCATCTGGGTGAACGCGCGGCGCACCTCGCGGTGGCGGAACCGGAAGTAGCCGGCGCCCTTGCGGCCGACCGTGACGAGCCGGTAGGCCCGGCCTTCCGCCTCGCCGGCCGCCATCAGCCGCTCGGCGGTCCGAAGCGCCATGAGGTTGTAGCCGCCGCAGAGGCCGCGATCGGCAGCGACGACGAGGAGCAGCACGCGACCTGGCCGCTCGGGCGTCCCGAGAAGGCGCGTCGCCCCGGTCGCCTCGGCGGCGGTCGTCGCGAGCACCTCCTGCATCCCGTGCACGTACGGGCGCGCCCCGGCGATGCGCGACTGGGCACGCACGATCTGGGAGGCGGCGATCAGCTCGAAGGCGCGGGTGATCTTCTTCGTCGACTCGACCGTGCGGATCCGCCGCCTGAGCTCGCGCTCCTGACCGCCTGCCACCGCTCAGGCCGCCCCGTCCTCGACCGCCGGCTCGACACCCCGACGCGCCTCCTTCGCGCCGCTGGCGAAGCCCGCCTTGACCTCCTCGATGGCGGCGACGAGCTCCTTCTCGTCGGGCAGCACGCCCTCCTTGCGGATCTTGGCGAGGAGCTCCGGGTGCGCGGCGCGCATGTGCGAGCGCAGCGCCTCCTCGAAGCGGCGTACGTCCTCCACGGGGACGTCGTCGACCTGGCCGCGCACCCCGGCGTAGACGACGAGGACCTGCTCCTCGACGGGTATCGGGTCGTTGATCCCCTGCTTCAACAGCTCCGTCAGGCGGTAGCCGCGGTCGAGCTGCGCCTGGGAGGCCTTGTCGAGCTCGGAGCCGAAGGTCGCGAACGCCTCCAGATCGCGGAACTGCGCCAGGTCGAGCTTGAGCGATCCGACGATCGAGCGCATCGCCTTGATCTGGGCCGCCCCGCCGACCCGGCTCACGGAGTTGCCGATGTGCATCGCCGGGCGGACGCCGGAGTTGAACAGGTCGGTCTCGAGGAAGATCTGCCCGTCGGTGATCGAGATGACGTTCGTCGGGATGTAGGCGGAGATGTCGCCCGCCTTGGTCTCGATCACCGGGAGCGCGGTGAGCGAGCCGCCGCCCTTGGCGTCGGACAGCTTGGCGGCGCGCTCGAGCAGGCGACTGTGGAGGTAGAAGACGTCGCCGGGATAGGCCTCCCGGCCGGGTGGCCGCCTGAGGAGGAGCGAGATCTGCCGGTAGGCGTCGGCCTGCTTGGACAGGTCGTCGTAGACGACGAGGGCGTGCTCGCCGTTCTCCATCCAGTGCTGGCCCATCGCGCACCCGGCATAGGGCGCGAGGTACTGGAAGGGAGCGGGGTCCGAGGCCGTCGCCGAGACGACGACGGTGTAGTCGAGCGCCCCGTGGTCACGAAGCGTCGAGACCGTCTGGGCGACCGTGGAGCCCTTCTGGCCGATCGCGACGTAGATGCACTTCACGCCCTGGCCGGCCTGGTTGATGATCGTGTCGATGGCGATCGAGGTCTTCCCCGTCTTGCGGTCGCCGATGATGAGCTCGCGCTGGCCGCGCCCGATCGGCGTCAGCGCGTCGATGACCTTGATCCCGGTCTGGAGCGGCTGGGAGACCGGCTGGCGGTCGACGATGCCGGGCGCCTGGATCTCGAGGCGGCGGAGGTCCGCGGCGGGGATCGGCCCGCTGCCGTCGATCGGCTCGCCGAGCGGGTTGACCACGCGACCGAGCAGCGCGTCGCCGACCGGGACCGAGAGGATCCGCCCGGTCGCCCGCACGAGCTGGCCCTCGTCGATGCCCTCGACCGCCCCGAGCACGACGGCCCCGATCGACTCCTCGTCGAGGTTGAGGGCGAGCCCGAGGGCACCGTTCTCGAACTCGAGCAGCTCGCTCACCGAGGCGTTCGGCAGCCCCGAGATGCGCGCGATGCCGTCGCCGACCTCGGTGATCCGCCCGACCTGCTCTGCCGCCACCTCGCGGCCGAGCCCGGAGACGTGACGCTCGATCGCCGCGGCGATCTCGTCGGCGCTGAAGCTCAGCTCTGTCATCGACAAGCTCCCTGTCCCACCTCTGCCATCCGGTGCCATCCGGCCTGCTGCTTCCACCTCGCCGCTCACGACGCGCCCACCGGCTGCGCGAGCGACTCGCGCAGCTGCTCGAAGCGGTGGCGCAGCGTACCGTCGATCACGAGGTCGCCGACAGCGACGAGCAGCCCCCCGAGCACGCTCTCGTCGACCACGACCCGCACGCTGACGCTCCGCCCGACGAGCCGCCCGAGCGCCGCGGCGAGGCGCTCGGACTCCTCCGGCGCGAGCGGGAGCGCCGAGCGCACCTCGGCCAGACGGAGCCCCCGCTCCCGCGCGATCAGCTCGACGAGCCATTCGAAGGTCCCGACCAGGTCCCGCGTCCTGCCGCTCCTCAGCACGTAGCGCGTCATCCGCATCGTCGACGGCGAGACGCGCGCCCCGAAGAGGTCCTCGGCGACGGCGGCGCGCTCCGCATAGGGGACGTCGGCGTCGGCGAGCACGGCGCGCAGGCGCTCGGCACCGTCGAGGAGGCGGGATATGGCGAACAGCTCGTCCCCGACCCGGTCGACGTCGGCCGGCTCGGCGAGACCCTCGAAGACCCGCTCGGCGTAGCCTTGGAGCCGCTCGCGCGCCGCGGCCCGGCTCGCCGGCGGCTCGACCGGCGACTTGCCCGGTGTCTCCGCCGCCCCCGCCGCTTCCTCGGCGAGGGCGACGAGCGCGGCGAGCGTCGGCGAGAGCTCGCCCGGTCGCTCGTAGCGGACGGCGAAGGCGGCGAGCGCCACGCACTCCGCGCCGGCGCGCCCCTCGAGCAGGTCGGCAGCTATGGCACGGCGGACCGGCGCCGGGATCGAGGCATCGGCCAGCGCCTGGCGGAGCTGCTCGAAGCGGACGAGCGCCCCGCCGAAGGCGGCGAGCTCGGCAGCCAGTCGCCGCCGTTCCCCGGCGGTCGGGATGCCCCCGGTCGTCGCTGCGGCGTAGCCGCGGACGAGGTCGCGCACCTCAGGCCTCCTCGGTCTCGGCGGCGGCGATCGCCTGGTCGATGAGGTGGTGGTGGATCGCCTCGTCGAGCTCGGCCTCGACGACGGCCTCGGCCGCCTCGACGACGAGCGCGGCGAACCGGCCGGCGATCTCCTCGCGGGCGCGGGCCCGCTCGAGCTCGACGTCGGCCGCGGCGCGTGCCACGAGGCGCCGGCGCTCGGCCTCGGCGCGCTGCCTGCCCTCCTCCACGACCTGCCCGGCGCTGCGGCGAGCCTGGGCGACGATCTCCGCGGCCTCGCCCCGGGCCCGCTCGAGCTCGGCGCGCCGCTCGGCGACGAGCTCCTCGGCCGCGGCCCGCGCCTCGTCGCCGGCCTCGAGCTCGGCCCGGATCCGCTCCGCCTGGCGGGCCATCGCCCGTCGGAGGGGCGGCCAGGCGTAGCGGAGGACGAGGGCGATCGCGATCAGCAGCCCGACGATCTCGAGGACGAAGGGGAGGCCGAAGTTCGTCGACGCGAGCAACATCGTCGCTCAGGCCTCCTCGCCCGTGGCGGGGCCGGCCGGCGCAGCAGCAGCGTCGCCCGGAGCCTGGTCCACGGCGCGGCCGCCTGCGGCGGGCGGGCCCGAGCCGTCGCCGGCCGCGGCGCGGCCGTCGAGCCGGGCGCGGGCGACGGCCGCGTCGATGAGGGCGCGGTGGCGCGCCGCGTCGAGCGGCTGGCCGACGACGCTTCCGGCGGCGCTCAGGACGAGCGCTCCCATCCTCGCCGACAGCTCCGCCTCGACGCGCCGGCTCTCCGCCGCGAGCGGCGCCCTCGCCTCGGCGACGATCCGGTCGTGCTCCGCCCTGCCCGCGGCGCGCCCCTCCTCGACGAGCGCCGCGGCGCGCCGGCCGGCTTCCTCGACGATGGCGCGCGCCTCGGCCCTGGCGCCGTCGAGGACCTGACGCCGCTCCTCGGCGAGGCGCGCCGCTTCGCTCCGACCTTCGTCTCCCGCGGCAAGGGAGGACCGCACGCGCTCGGCGCGCTCACGACGCACCGCGTCGAGCGGGGGGAGGACGAACTTCGCGAGCACCCCGAAGACGATCAGGAACAGGACGAGCTCGGCGATGAACGTCCCGTTCGGGATGAGGAAGATCGAGCCGGCGAGCACGGTCGGTCAGGCCGCTACTTCTTGTAGAGGACGAACACGAACAGGGCCATGAACACGAGGTTGATGAAGTACATCGCCTCGACCAGGCCGACCACGATGAACATGATCGTGAACAGCCGACCCTGCGCCTCCGGCTGGCGGGCGACGCCGGCGATCGTCTGGCTTCCGGCGAGGCCGTCACCGATTGCTGCGCCGACCGCCCCGCCCCCGAGGGCGAGCCCGCCGCCGATCATCGCCCCGGCGAGCTGGATCGCCTGCTGGGTGGTGTCTGCCATGTCCGTTGTCTCCTGTGGTCTAGGTGGTCAGGTGAGGACCAGGACGTCGCACGCCCGGCGTCGGCGGGCGCGCCTCAGTGGCCGCCCGCGACGGCGGACTCGAAGTACAGGATCGAGAGCAGGGAGAATATGAACGCCTGCACCGGTCCGACGAACAGCCCGTCGAACAGCTTCCAGACGACGTCGAGGACCGGGATCGGCGCGATGAACTTCGCCGGCAGCAGGGCCGCGATGAGCAGCAGCATCAGCGAGCCGGAGAAGATGTTGCCGAAGAGCCGGAGGCTGAGCGTGATCGGCTTCGTGATCTCCTCGATGACGTTGATCGGGAACAGCCCCTAGA
>DAHVLW010000026.1:0-4619 GCA_027320205.1 Acidimicrobiaceae bacterium | reverse complement strand
GCCGCTCGGGGCACGGCTGACCGAGATCGTCACGCTGCCCCCTGATCCGGGAAGAGGCTCAGCGAACAGCGCGCCGCTCCTTGATCTTGGCTGCCTTCCCTACCCGGTCGCGCAGGTAGTAGAGCTTGGCGCGCCGCACGTCGCCCTCGGTCACGCGCTCGATCTTCGAGATGATCGGCGAGTGGACCGGGAAGGTGCGCTCCACCCCGACTCCGAAGCTCACTTTTCGGACGCTGAAGGTCTCCCGCGCGCCGGATCCCTGGCGCCGGATGACCGCGCCTTGGAACACCTGGATGCGCTCGCGCGATCCCTCGACGACCCGGACGTGGACCTTGAGCGTGTCGCCGGGCCGGAAGTCCGGGACGTCGTCTCGCAGCTGGGCGTGGTCGACGAGATCGGTGGGATTCATGACAGCTCACGCTCCTCGGAGGCCGCGGCGCCGGCGACCGACCCTGTGCGCGGCGCCCCGGCCTGCTCGCCGGCCCCCACAGGATAGCCGTGGTCGCGCAGCAGCTGCGCCTCGGCCCGCGTCACGCCCCCCCGCGCCGAGATCAGATCGGGGCGGCGCTCGAGCGTCCGGCGCAGCGCCTCGGCCTTGCGCCACCGGGCGACCCGGGCGTGGTCGCCGCTGCGAAGCACGTCGGGGACCGCGAGGCCGCGGAACTCGGCCGGCCGCGTGTACTGGGGGTACTCGAGCAGGCCGGTCGCGAAGCTGTCGTCGGCCGTCGACTCCTCGTTGCCGAGGACGCCGGGCACGAGACGCGCCACCGCCTCGACGACGACCAGGGCGGCGAGCTCGCCCCCGGCGAGCACGTAGTCCCCGACGGAGATCTCCCCGTCGACGAGGTGGTCGGCGATGCGCTGGTCGACGCCCTCGTAGCGCCCGCAGAGGAGCGAGAACGAGTGACGGGCGAGCTCGGCTGCCATCGCCTGATCGAACCTGCGCCCGGCCGCCGACAGAAGGTAGAGCGGCCGCGGCGGCTCGAACAGCTCGACCGCGGCGAACACCGGCGCGGGAGCGAGGACCATCCCCGCGCCCCCGCCGTAGGGGGCGTCGTCGACCGAGCGGTGCGGGTCGGTCGCGCCCGCCCTGAGGTCGCGCACGGTGATGTCGAGCACGCCGGCTCGCCGCGCCCGGCCGAGCACGCTCGCGCTGCAGTAGGACTCGACGACCTCCGGGAAGATCGTGACGACCTCGATCGACAGTGCCGCCGTCATTCGAGGAGTCCCTCGGGCACGTCGACGACGATCACGCCGGGACGGCGTTCGGTGACGAAGCGCAGCGGCACGAGCCCGCCGTCGCCGAGCACGAGGAGGTCGCTCGCCGGGTTGGCCTCGACGCTGCTCACCACGCCGAGGCGCCGCCCGGCGAGGTCGCGCACCTCGCAGCCGATCAGCTCGTGGACGAACATCGCCTCGGGATCGACGAGCGGCTCGGCGAGCAGGTGCGCGCCGCGTAGCCCTTCCGCGTCCTCGACGCGGCCGATCCCGGCGAAGCGAACGAGGTGGCGACCCTTGTGCGGGCGCGCAGACTCGACCTCGAGGATCCGGCGGTCACCCGTGGCCGGGAGCGCGAGGAGGCGGGAACCGAGTGCGACGCGCTCGAGCCTGTTGGTCACGAGGTGGACGACGACCTCGCCTCGCAGGCCGTGAGGACGCACGACGCGTCCGACCTCGAGGAGACGCCCGCCTCCGGGCGCCCGATCAGTCGACGATGTCGACGCTCGCGTCGGTGCCCTCGCTCGCCGCCGCGGCCCTGACGACGGTACGCAGCGCCTGCGCCACCCGACCGCGCTTGCCGATGATCCGACCCATGTCGCCCGGCGCCACGTGCAGCGCCAGTTCGACTCGGCCGCGGCGCTCGGCAACCTCGACGGCTACCGCGTCGGGCTCGTCGACGATCGAGCGGGCGACATGCTCCAGCACGGCCCGAGCCGCCCCGCCGGAGACCGCGTTCCCGGCAGGGGCGCCCGAGTCCGCCTCGAGCTCCTCATCGAGCTCGTCGTCCCCCCCGAGGTCTTCATCGAGCTCGTCGTCCCCCCCGAGGTCCTCGTCGAGCTCGTCGTCCTCCCCGAGATCCACGTCGAGCTCGTCGCCGCCGGGCGCGCCTTCCTGGAAGGCCGGCGGCTGGAACGGCGAGGATGCGTCGCTCACGACGCCGTGCTCCTGGCATCGCTCCGGCGCTCCTTCGCGCCGGCTCGCGCCTTGTCCTTCGCGACCGCCTGCGGTCGAGCGGCGGCGAACTCGCCCCAGGCGCCCGACGCCTCGAGCAGCTTTCGGACCGTGTCGGTCGGCTGCGCGCCCTTGGCGAGCCAGGCGACCGCCTTGGCGTTGTCGACCTGGACCGCCGACGGCTCCGAGCGGGGCGCGTACGTCCCGACGATCTCGATGAACCTCCCGTCGCGCGGCGAGTGCGCCTCGGCGGCGACGATGCGGTACGTCGGCTGCTTCTTCTTCCCCATCCGCATCAGGCGGAGCTTGACGGCCACGTCGTGTCCTTCGCTTTCTCTCTCGGGTGCGACCTGTTGCGCCGGCCTCAGTTGAGCGAGCCGGCGTTCTTGAGCGACGGCGTGACGCGCCCGCCCTTCACCTTCTTCGCCTTGCGTCCCCCCGGCCGGGCCATCGCGCCGAGCGGCCCGCCGGAGCGCATGAGGCGCTGCATCTCCTTGAACTGGCGGAGGAGGTTGTTGACCTCCGCAGGAGCCCGCCCGCTGCCGGAGGCGATCCGCATCCGGCGCGAGCCGTCGATGATCGAGGGATCGTCCCGCTCCTCGCGAGTCATCGAGCGGATGATCGCCTCGACGCGCGCCACCTCCCGGTCGTCGATCTCGGCGTCGCGCACCTCCCTCGGCATGCCCGGGAGCATCCCGAGGATGCCCTTCAGCGACCCCATCCGCTTCACCTGCTGCAGCTGCTCGTGGAAGTCCTCGAGGGTGAAGCGCCCGGCGCGGAGCCGCGACATCGCCTTCTCCGCGACCTCGGCGTCGTACTCCCGCTCGGCGCGCTCGATGAGGGTCAGCACGTCACCCATGCCGAGGATCCGGCTCGCCATGCGCTCGGGGTGGAACTGCTCGAAGGCGTCGGGACGCTCGCCGTTCGAGACGAAGGCGATCGGCTTGCCGACGACGTGCTTCACCGACAGCGCCGCACCGCCGCGCGCGTCGCCGTCGACCTTCGTGAGGATGACGCCGTCGAGCACGAGCGTCGAGGCGAACGCCGTCGCCGTGCGGACGGCGTCCTGGCCGGTCATCGAGTCGACGACGAAGAACGTGTAGTCCGGCGTGATCGCCTCGGCGACACGTCGCACCTCGTCCATCAGCTCGTCGTCGACCGCCAGCCGCCCGGCCGTGTCGACAACGACGACGTCCCGTCCGACGCGCACCGCCTCCTCGACGCCGCCGCGCGCCACGCTCACAGGGTCGGCCTTCTCGCTGAAGACGGCGACACCCACCTCCTTCCCGAGCACGCGGAGCTGCTCTACGGCCGCGGGGCGCTGGAGGTCGGCTCCTACGAGCAGGGGATGGCGGCCCTGGCGCTTGAACCAGAGCGCGAGCGCCGCCGCCGCGGTCGTCTTGCCGGCGCCCTGGAGCCCTGCGAGCAGCACGACCGTCGGCGGGCGCGAGGCGTAGGAGAGCCGGAACGGCTCGCCGCCGAGGGTCGCGGCGAGCTCCTCGTCGACGATCTTCACGACCTGTTGCGCCGGCGTCAGGCTCTTCGACAGCTCCGCCCCGACGCACCGTGAGCGGATCCGCCCGACCAGGTCGCGGACGACCTCGATGTTGACGTCCGCCTCGAGGAGCGCGACGCGGATGTCGCGCAGCACCTCGGCGACCTCGGCGTCGCCGAGGTGGCCGCGCCCGCGCAGGCGCTTGAAGATGCCGTCGAAGCGTTCGGTCAGGGTGTCGAACATGAGCAGGGAAAGGTTACTCGCAGCTCGGGCAGGCCCCGCCTGACCCTCCGGAGGTCAGGAGAACAGCGCCTCGGCGAACTCTGCGGGGTCGAACGGCACGAGGTCCCCGAGGCCCTCCCCGAGGCCGACGAGCTTGATCGGCAGGTCGAGCTCGGAGCGCACGGCGAGGACGATGCCGCCCTTGGCCGTCCCGTCGAGCTTGGTGAGGACGATGCCGGTCACGTCGACGGCCTCGGTGAAGCGCCGAGCCTGGACGAGGCCGTTCTGCCCGGTCGTCGCGTCGAGGACGAGCAGCACTTCGGCCACCGTCCCCGGCGGGCGCGCCGCGACCCGCCGGACCTTGCGCAGCTCCTCCATCAAGTTCGTCCGCGTATGGAGCCTTCCGGCGGTGTCCGCGAGGACGAGCGTCGCTCCCCGTGCAGCGGCGTGCTGGACGGCGTCGTAGACGACCGACGACGGGTCGGCGCCGTCGGCGCCGCGCACGAGCCCCGCCCCGGCTCGCTCAGCCCAGGTCGCGATCTGGTCTCCGGCCGCGGCTCGGAAGGTGTCGGCCGCGGCGACGACGACCGACCGCCCAGCCGCGATCTCGCGGGCCGCGAGCTTCCCGAGCGTCGTCGTCTTGCCCACGCCGTTCACCCCGACCACGAGCCACACCGGCACCCGGCCCGGCTCGGCCGCCTCGCGCGGCGCGCGCTCGGTGTCAAAGCCC
>DAHVLW010000023.1:0-4122 GCA_027320205.1 Acidimicrobiaceae bacterium | reverse complement strand
TGGCGGACCGGCTCGACACCCGCGTGCGCGTCGACATCGGCGCACGCCGCGGCCGCGTCGTGATCGACTTCGCGACCCTTGAGGACTTGGAACGCATCTACCGGGTGATGATCGGCGACCACCGACGAGGCTCTCCCGGAGTATCGACCTCCGGATGACGTCGAGCACTTTGATGGCGGCACCAGACCATTGACCTCGACTTGAGGCTGAGTGCTGTCACAAGTTGGTGCCAGTACGTATGCTCAAGCGGCCTGAGCTGGGCCTTTCCGGGTGCTGGCGGGGCGAGGAGCGCATCGTGCGGTCGCCGCGAGCGTCGGCAGCCGCGCGTGTCCGGCGGTGCGGCGTGCCGAGCTAACTCGATGGTGGACGTTGATCCACAACCTGTGCATGAGGTTGTGGATCAACGTCAGGCCAGCTCCCGTCGTCGGCGAGCCAGCGCTCGAGGGACGAGACGAGGACGCGAGCGAGGTCGACCGTGTGGCGCACGATCTCGGCGGGAAGGCCGAGCCGTACTGAGATCGCCGGCATGCGCGTCTCGCGCAGGATCGGCAGCGCCATGCCGGAGGTGCCGGCATCGGCGAGCCCGAGCGTGGCGGGGAGCTCTGCCTGGACGAGATCGGCGAGCCGGCGGCTGGCGCGCGACTCGTAGCGGTAACCGCGGTAGAAGCTCACCGTGCAGGCCGAGCTGTCGGGAAGGAGCTCGAGGTCGACGACACAGTCGACCGCCGCCGCGTTCGCCTCCGCGGCGCGGTGCGAGGGGTCCGGATGCTGCAGTGGGACGGCTGTCGCGGCAGCGCGCTCGAGCGAGCGGCATATAGAGGCGACGCCGGCGGTGAAGCCACCGGGGTCGCCGACCGCGATACGGCGTCCGGCGAGAGAGCACGAGCCGGAGCTCGACAGCGTGAGCTGCTCGCGAAGGGGGCTCACGAGGTCGACGGCGTCGCTGCGGAGCGACAGGCGCCGTAGCTCGGCGAAGGTTCGACGCCCGCAGACGCCGTCGTGGACGAGCCCGGCGTTTCGCTGGAAGTCCATGAGCGCGCTGACGGTCTGGTCGCCGAGGATGCCGTCGATGCGCCCGGGGTCGAAACCGAGCTGGCTCAGCCGCCGCTGAAGGTCGGCGACGTCGTCGCCGCGCAGCATCGGCCGGCGCCGGTAGAGCGGCCGGTCGCCGAGGTGATAACCGGCCTCGACGAGCGCCGCCCAGCTCTGGCGCCCGACGACGCCGTCCGCCTGCAGTCCGCGTTCCCGCTGGAACGCGACGACCCCGGCACAGGTCTCGGCGTCGAAGATGCCGCCCGAGCACGGGTGACCGAGCTTCGTAAGACGCTCCTGGAGGTCGCCGACGGCGTCGCCTTCGTCCCCGAGCGAGAGCGGGAGCGACGGACCCGGCGGGTCAGCCATGCTCGGGCCGCCGGGTCGGCGCAGCCGAGGTGGTCACCCCGACATGCTACGAGCCGCCCGCGTCGCCCGGCCACGACCGGGCGATCGCCCGGGTGGGAGGCACGACGACCTCCCGGCTCCCGGCCGCGCCGCTGCCGGCCGCCGCCGGGCGGGAGACCGGCGGCGGGACCGAGCGCGGCTCAGAGGTGCGGCTCGATCTGCGCGAGCAGCGCCGACTTCGGCTTGGCGCCCACGATTCGTGCCAGTGCCTCGCCGTCCTTGAACAGGATCAGCGTCGGGATGCTCATCACCTCGAAACGCTGCGCGGTCCTCACATTGTCGTCGACGTTGAGCCGCGCCACCTGGAGGGCGCCGGACTTCTCCGTCGCGATCTCCTCGAGGATGGGTTCGATCATCTTGCATGGACCGCACCACTCTGCCCAGAAGTCGACGAGGACCGGCGTGCCGGCGAGCTTGACGAGCTCGTCGAAGGTGGTGTCGGTGAGGGTAAGCGTGCTCTCGGACAACTGGCGTCTCCTGTCTCTCCACGTGGCCGGACCGCCCGGCCGCTCGTCGCGCCCGGGCGCTGGCGGCCCGGCCCGTTCGCCGTCGCCGCGGTCGCTCAGGCGTGCGCCTGCGACTCGAGGTAGCGCTCGACGTCGATCGCCGCCATGCAGCCCGACCCCGCCGCCGTCACCGCCTGGCGGTAGACGTGGTCCTGGACGTCGCCGCAGGCGAAGACGCCGTCTACGCTCGTCTTCGTGCCGTCGTGCGTCGTGATGTAGCCGGCAGCGTCGGTTGCGAGCTGCGCGGCGAAGAGCGCCGTGCTCGGCGCGTGCCCGATGGCCACGAAGCAGCCTTCGACCGGGACCTCGCTGATCGCGCCGGTCACGACGTTGCGCACCGAGAGAGCCCGAAGGCTCTCGTCGCCCACGACCTCTTCCACCACGGAGTCCCAGAGGAAGGAGATCTTCGGATTCGCCATCGCCCGGTCCTGCATGATCTTCGACGCCCGCAGCTGCTTGCGGCGGTGGATGACGAGGACGGACGAGGCGAACTTCGTGAGGAAGATCGCCTCCTCGAGCGCCGAGTCGCCGCCCCCGACGACGGCGATAGGACGTCCTCGGAAGAAGAAGCCGTCGCACGTGGCGCACGTCGAGAGGCCGTGCCCGAGAAGTCGCGACTCGCCGGGGACGCCGAGCATCAGCGAGCGCGCGCCGGTCGCGACGACGAGGGCGTGAGCCCGCAGCTGCGGTTCCCCGCTGCGCGAGTCGCCGAACCACACGGCGAACGGCTTCGAGGAGAGGTCGACGCGCGTCGCCTTGACGGTCCGGATCTCGGCCCCGAACCGCTCTGCCTGGGCGCGGAAGCTCGCCATGAGCTCCGGCCCCATGACGCCGTCGACGAAGCCGGGGAAGTTCTCCACCTCCGTCGTCAGCATCAGCTGCCCGCCGGGCTGGTCGCTCGTCGAGGACGGCTCTCCTTCGAGGACGAGCGGCTTCAGGTCCGCGCGCGCGGTGTAGATCGCGGCAGTCAGTCCCGCCGGGCCGGAGCCGAGCACGACGACGTCGCGTACCTCGGCGACCTGGCCCGCCGGATCGCCCGCGGGCTCCCAGGAGCGGTCCACCTCGGGCTTTCCGGTCTCATCCGTGCGCAGAGCGCCTGTCGACATCTTCACTCCTCCGCCTCCGTCCGAGCCTCACGAGCAACGCCCCGGCGGTGCTGAAGATTCCCCCGATGACCAGATCGCTCGCCCACACCCGACCGCCGAAGGCGTCGGAGGTGAGCAGCCTGACGACCCCGATGGCGACGACGACGAGGACGAAGACCCCGATCAGCGACACGAGCGACCCGACGACGAGCGCGCGCACGGCAAAGAGCACCGGGCGCACCGACCGGTCGCGCACCGCCTCGACGAGTCGCTCGACGAGGCGGGTCGCTTGCGCGGCCCAGTCGTCCTGACCCGCAGCGGGCTGCTCGGCTCCGGTCATGGTCGCGAGGTTAGAAGCTCAGGCGAGCTGGACGCAGACCCCGAGCGTCCCGGCGCCGGTGTGGGCGCCGATCACGGGGCCGATGTAGCCGACGCTCGAGGGCTCGCCCGCGCCAGCCTCGGCGAGCGCGGCGACGAGGGTTCCGACATCGGCCGCCGCCGCGTGGACGACGGCGAGCCGGCGGTGCGCCCCAAGCGAGGCGACCTTCTCCGCGAGATAGCGGATCGAGCGCCCGCGCGTCCGCTGGCGCGACTCGCCGACGACGACGCCCCCCCGGACCTCGATGACCGGCTTGATGGCGAGCAGCGAGCCGAAGAACGCCTGGGCCGAGCCGATCCGCCCTCCGCGCCGAAGCGTCTCGAGGGACTCGAGCGCGCCGAAGACGCGGACCTTCTCGGCGCACGTCCGTGCCGCCGCGGCGACCTCTTCCAAGGCGGCCCCGGCCGCCGCCGCCTCGGCTGCCTCGAGGACGACGAACCCCTGGCCCATCGTCACGGTCCGCGAGTCGACGACGGTGACGGGGACGTCGCCCGACGCCTCGGCGGCCCCGGCCATGGCCGCTTGGTGCGTCGCCGACAGCTCCGAGGAGAGCGTGACGCAGACGACGGCGTCGGCTCCGGCCCTCCCTGCGTCGAGGAACGCCTCCCGGAACGCGCCCGGCGAAGGGGCGGACGTCTCCGCCAGGGAGCCGGAGGCCTGCAGCCTCGACCAGAACTCGGCCGCCGGAAGGCCGCGCGCCGGCGCGGGGTCG
>DAHVLW010000325.1:0-2444 GCA_027320205.1 Acidimicrobiaceae bacterium | reverse complement strand
TCTCCCCGCTCCCGTCCTCGACGAGGCTGCCGGCGAGGGGGACGACGTCGAAGGCGATCGGGGCGGCGAAGACGCTCGGGTCCGGCATCTCTGCGGCGCGCCCGTCGAAGGTGAGCTCTCGGGCCCGGTCCGCCACCTTGCGGACCTGCTCGTCGAGCTCGGCGACACCGGCGAGCCCTGCGCCAGAGACGGCCTGGTAGCTCGAGACGACGACCCGCCGAAGGCCCGCGGCCTCGTGGATCGGCTTCAGGACCGGCATCGCCACCATCGTCGTGCAGTTCGGGTTGGCGACGATGCCCTTCGGCCGGCGGGCCAGGTCCTCGAGGTTCACCTCGGGGACGACGAGCGGGACTTCGGGGTCCATTCGCCAGGCGGAGGAGTTGTCGACGACGACGGCGCCGGCGGCGGCGACCCGCGGCGCGAGCTCCCGCGACGCGTACTTCCCGCAGGAGAACAGGGCGATGTCCAAGCCGGCGAGATCCGCCGTTCCGGCGTCCTCGACCGCGACCTCGTCGCCGTTCCAGGGGAGCTTCTTGCCGGCGGAGCGGGAGCTCGCGAAGTAGCGCATCTCCTCGACGGCAAGCCCGCGCTCGGCGACTATCCGCCGCATGACGCCGCCGACCTGGCCGGTGGCCCCGAAGATCCCGACCCGCACCACGATCCCGAGGCTAACAGCCCCGGAGGACCGCACAGCGGGCCGGGGGCCGCAAAGGGCGCCAAGCCCCGGCCTCAGACCTCCAGGCCGAACGCCTCGTGCAGCACCCGGACCGCCCGCTCCGCCAGCCCTGCACGCACCATGCAGGAGATCCGGATCGGCGAGGTGGAGATCATCTCGATGTTGATCTGCTCGGAGGCGAGCGCCTCGAACATCTTCGCCGTGACGCCAGGGTTGGTCTTCATCCCGGCGCCGACGAGCGAGACCTGGGCCACGTCCTCGTCGGCGAGGACCGCGGTCGCCTCGACCTTCGGCGCGAGCTCGCCGACGATCGCCGACGCCGTCTTCAGGCCGGCGCGAGGCACCGTGAAGGAGATGTCGGTCGTCCCGTCGTGGGAGGTGTTCTGCACGATCATGTCGACGTTCACGGCCGCGTCGGCGAGGGCGCGGAACAGCGAGGCCGCTATGCCGGGCCGGTCCGGGACGCCGCTGATCGTCAGCTTGGCCTCCGAGGCGTCGCTCGTCACTGCCGAGACGATCGCTTGCTCCATTTCGGGGACCTCCTCGGTGACCCAGGTGCCCGGCTCCCACGTGAAGCTCGAGCGGACGTGCAGCGGGACTCGGTGGTTGCGGGCGAACTCGACCGAGCGCAGGGCGAGGACCCGGCCGCCGGTCGCCGCGATCTCCAGCATCTCCTCGAACGAGACGCGGCGCAGCCGCCTCGCCTCCGGGACGATGTGCGGGTCCGCGGTGAACACCCCGGTCACGTCGGTGTAGATCTCGCACGTGGACGCACCGAGTGCCGCCGCCAGCGCGACCGCGGTCGTGTCCGAGCCACCTCGCCCGAGCGTCGTGATGTCCCGGTCGCGCGAGACGCCCTGGAACCCGGCGACGACGGGGACGACGCCGGCGGCGAGAGTCTCCCGCAACCGGTCGCCGCGCACCTCGAGGATCTTCGCGTTCGTGTGGTGGCCGTCGGTGATGATCCCTGCCTGGCTCCCGGTGAAGGAGGCCGAGGCGACCCCGACCTCGGCGAGCGCCATGCACAGCAGCGCCATCGAGATCCGCTCGCCGGCCGAGAGCAGCATGTCGAGCTCCCGGCCCGGCTGGACGGCGCTCACGTCGGCGGCGAGCCGCAGCAGGTCGTCGGTCGTCTTGCCCATGGCGCTCACGACGACGACGACGCCCTCGCCCGAGCGCCTGGTCCGCGCGACGTGGTCGGCGACGGCGCGGATGCGCTCGGCATCCGCGACCGAGGTGCCGCCGAACTTCTGGACGACCAGACCCACGTCGTCAACGTAGCCGGGCCGGGCGTGTAGCTTTTCCGACCGTGCCCAGCGACAAGCGAGCGCGGCAGCGCGCGATGCGGGAGGTCAAGCGCGCGGAGCAGGAGCGCCATCGCAGGCGCCGGCGCAACCTCCGCCGAGGGGGTGCCGGCGTGCTCGTCGTCGCCGTCGTCGTCGGCCTCGTCTTCCTCCTGAGCAGCGGCAGCACGCCGAAGCCCAAGAAGTCGGCGACGGGCAAGTCGACGACGACCGCGTCGACGAAGGCCGGCTCGACGACGACGTCGACCACGTCGACGACGGCGGTCGCCGCCGCCGCGCCGACCTGCCCGCCGGCGACCGCGGCAGGGGCGGCGAAGCGCGTCGTCGACTTCACGAAGGCGCCGCCGACGTGCATCTCGCCGGCAGGCGTCTACGACGCGACGGTCGTGACCGACGTCGGCACCTTCGTCGTACGGATGGACGCCAAGGCGTCGCCCGCCGCCGTGAACAACTTCGTCTTCCTC
>DAHVLW010000309.1:0-11324 GCA_027320205.1 Acidimicrobiaceae bacterium | reverse complement strand
GGCTCTCGCTCGGCCGATCCGCTTTCCCTCGGCCGATCCGCTCTCGCCCCGCCGATCCCGCTCCGGTTCAGGCGCCGGGGGGAATCGACACCGAGAGGGGGTGGCGCCAGACGAGGACGAGGTAGCCGTCGACAGCGGTCGTCTCGGCCGGGGGCCCGAAGGTCGCCGTGGCGCTCTGCCTGTCGACGCCGCCGAAGGGCAGCGCCGGGTTGTAGACGAGGAACTGGAAGGTCTGCCCCTCGTACCACGTGCCCGAAGCGTTCCTCGTGTAGGCGAGGATCCTGCCCGCCGGGAGGGCCGTCACCGGTCGGACGACCACGGCTCCCCTGCTCTCGACCGTCACGATCGACGCGCTCCAGTAGTCGCCTATCCCCTGGGTGAGCCCGTGCGCGGCGAGGTAGGCGCCGAGGGCGCGCGCCGGCTGGGGCGGGTCCGGCTGGCGAAGGGCGTAGCCCGTCCCGGCGGCGAGGCAGCACACGGCGAGGCCGCCGAGCCCGGCGAGCGCCGCCGCCGGTGCACCCCGCGCGAGCAGGACGGCCAGTCTCGCGACTCCCCGCCCCGCGAGCACGGCCCCGAATATCGCCGAGGCGGTGAGGTAGCGGGCATAGGGGGGGAGGGACGCCGGAGTGAGGTAGACGAAGACCGCGAGGTCGGCGAGGAAGGCCAGCAGCAGCATGTCGTCGAGCCGCCATGCCTCCTCGTCGTCCCGGGCCCCGCGCCGCCCCGCCACGAGCGCGGTGACAAGCCGCACGGCGGCGGCGGCGACCCCTGCGAGCAGGGCGACGAGCCCGACGACGTGGACCGCGAGCAGCGCCGACGGCATACCCCCGGAGCCGAAGCCGGCGCTGCCGAATCCGAACAGCCGTGCGCCGTAGACGCCGACGAGCCGCAGGTTGGTCACCATCTCCCGGAACGATGCCGTCGGCGCCGGCTTGTTGATCGTGTAGGTGCCGACGAGCTTGGCGAGCTCACGGCCGGCGAGGGCGAGGACGGCGCCGCAGGCGGCGGCCGACACGGCGCCGACCCCGGCCCGCGCCTCGCGCCGCCGCACCATCGCGAGCACGCCGCCGCCAAGCATCGGAGCCGCGCCGAAGACGAGCATCTGCAGGTCGCCGACGGTCCCGGCGGCGAGGAGCACGACGGCGAGGAGCCAGCGAGCCCGTCCGGGCCGGTAGCGGCGTACGCAGGCGAAGGCGAGGAGTGAGTACAGCGCCGTGCCGACGTGCAGCGGGCCCTGCAGGAAGAAGAAGGCGAGGGCGTGGGAGGGCAGGGCGAGCAGTGCCACGACGGTCGCGCCGCCGGCGAGCGCGGCGACACCCCGGTTCCGGCCGGCCGCGAGCCAGGCGCCGACGGCGACGACGAGCGCTGCGATGATCGCCGGCACGGCCTGCAGCAGCTCGGGCCGGACGCCGACCGCGAGCACCGCGAGCGCGTAGAACGGCACGTCGACCCACCAGAAGGAATCGAACGAGAGGAACCAGTGCTTCAGCGTGAGCTGCCCGGCGCTGAGCGCCTTGCCCTCGAGCACCACCGTCGCGCCGTCGGAGTTCCCCGGGACGGCATGGACCGAGGTCGCGTAGAGCAGCACCAGGAGCCCTGCGACGACGAGCACCCACGCCGCGGCGGCGAGCGCGGGGCGACCCCAGTGGGCGGGCCGGACGAAGCGCTCGAGGTCGCGCGCCCCACCGAGTCGGGTCGACGACATGCGGGCACGGTAGCCACCCGGCGGGCGGTCCTGCCAGGGACGAGGCGCTCGGCGGCGTCTAGCCGGGCGGGCGACCCCGGGCGTGCGGCATCGCCTCGGCGCTCGCGACGTGGAGGACGGCGTTGATCAACGCGAGATGGGTGAGCGCCTGGGGGAAGTTCCCGAGGTGCCGGCCGGTCCGTGCGTCCAGCTCCTCGGCATAGAGGCCGAGCGGGCTCGCAGCCGCGAGGAGCCGCTCGCAGAGGGCGCGTGCCCGCGCCGTCTCGCCGATCTCAGCGAGCGCCGAGACAAGCCAGAACGAGCAGGTGGTGAAGCTCCCCTCGGGCTGATCGAGGCCGTCGTCGGTCGCAGCGGTGCGGTAGCGGAGCACCAGGTCGTTGACGGTCAGCTCCTCGGCGATCCCGAGCACCGTGGCACGGCATCGGGGATCGTCGGGCGGGAGGAAGCGGACGAGCGGGACGAGGAGCAGCGAAGCGTCGAGCTCCCCCGAGCCGTAGTGCTGCGTGAAGCGTCCCCTGGCGTCTACGCCGCGGGCGCAGACGTCGGCGTGGATCTCATCCGCGGCCGCCCGCCATCTGAGAGCCCTCGCAGCGTCGCCGTGCAGGGCCGCGAGGCGCGAGCCGCGGTCGGCGGCCACCCAGCACATGATCCTGGAGAACGTGAAGTGTCGCGGCTCGCCCCGCACCTCCCAGATCCCCCGGTCGGGCTCGTGCCACACGGCGAGGGCCGCCTCGACGGCGAGCACGACGATCCGCCAGGTCCGCTCGGACAGGGCGTCGCGGTTTCGCGCGTGCTGGTAGACGCAGTCGACGACGGCGCCGTAGATGTCGTGCTGCACCTGGGCGGCCGCGTCGTTGCCGACGCGCACGGGCGCCGAGCCGTCGTAGCCGGAGAGGTGCTCGAGGGTGCGCTCGGCGAGCTGCGGGGCGCCTTTGACGGAGTACAGCACCCGCAGGGCGCTCTGGCCGCCGCCGTCGGCGAGCCCACCGTCCTGCTCGAGCATGTCGCCGAGGAAGGCGAGGAAGTCCTCGGCCTCGGCGTCGAAGCCGAGCGCGTGCAGGCCCCACATCGCGAAGGCGGAGTCCCGGACCCATGCGAAGCGGTAGTCCCAGTTCCGCTGGCCGCCCGGCTGCTCCGGGAGCGACGTCGTTGCCGCGGCGAGCAGCGCGCCGGTCGGAGCATAGGTGAGGCCCTTCAAGGCGAGCGCGCTCCGCTCGAGGGCGCCGCGGGCCTGGGTGTCGGGGATCGCCCCCCGGTCGAGCCAGGCCCGCCAGTACTCCTCGGTCTCACGCTGCCACGCCACCACCTCCTCGAGCTCGCTCGGGAGCGGCCGTCCAGACCAGCCGAGGGAGACGAAGACCACCTCGCCCTCTCGCATGCGGTGGCGGGCGAGCACGTTCCGCCCCTCGATGCCAAGGCGCAGGCTCCCTGCAAGCGAGAGGTCGATCGCCCCAGGACCCGCCGTGACCACGCTCTCGTAGCCGTCGCCGCTGTACTCCCAGCGGGCGTCGACGACCCCGTACTCGAACGACGGCGCGCACTTGAGCACCAGGTCGACGGCCCCGTGGATGCACCTCGCGAGCCGCACGAGCACGTGCCGGGCGTCGAAGTCGCCGGGGGTGCGACGATGCAGCAGGGACCGGTCGTCCGTGCGGTGCCAGGGACCGACTGCGAGGAAGTCGACGACGACGAGCCACCCGGAGCGGGTCTGCCAGGTCGTCTCGAGGATCGTCGTCCCCGGGAGGTAGCGCCGGCTGGCCGGCATGGCGAGGTCCTCTGGGGCCAGCCGGAACGATCCTGCGGAGCGGTCGAGCACCGTCCCGAAGACGCTCGGGTCGTGGGGATAGGGAAGGCACATCCACTCGACGGCGCCGCTCGGGGCGATGAGGCAGTTGTTCTCGCAGTCCGAGAGGAAGCCGTACTCGGCGATCGGCGGGAACTCCGGCCGCAAGGCGGCAAGGGGCCCGGGCGCGCTCTCGCCCAGCCCGAGCAGCTCGAGCTCGGCGAGCCCGACAGGTGCTGGCTCCACGACCGCCACCTCCGCCGGCACGACCGTCGCGCCGATCGTCGTCTAACGGCGGCGCCGCGCCGGATTCGAACGGTCGTTGACGCCGAGGCCCGCTTCCGCAAAGGTGCCGCCGTGTGGTCCCTGCCCTCGGCCGGCGACGCTCGCCGCGTCGTTCGCTCCGTGGCGCCGTTCGCCTGGCTGGCGATCGTCGCCGCGGCATACCTCGCACCGGCGCTCGCCCACGGCTCCTTGCTCGGACCGTACGACATCCTCGGCCGGATGGGGCTCACGTCGCTGCCCCACGCGGGCGTGCACAACGCCGTCGACTCCGACGAGATCGAGGAGTTCATCCCCTGGCAGGTCCTCGCCTGGCACGACGTGCACTCGGGCCACCTACCGCTCTGGAACCCCTACAGCCTCCTCGGGATGCCGCTCGCCTTCAACTTCCAGTCGGCGCCGTTCAGCCCCGAGGTCGCGCTCGGCTACCTCTTCCCGCTGCACCTGGCGCACACCGCGACGATCGCGGCGCGCCTGCTCGTCGCCGGCTGGGGCGCCTACGTGCTCGGCCGGGTGCTCGGCCTCTCGCGGCTCGCCGCGCTGTACTGCGGCACGATCTACGAGCTCTCCGGCGCGGTCACCGTCTGGCTCGGCGCCTACGAGTCCGGCTGCCTGGGCTGGATGGGGTGGGTGCTCGCCGCCTCCGTGCTCGTGACGAGACGCGGCCAGCGTGCGCGGGACGTCGCTTGGCTCGCCGTCGCCCTGGCCGCGCTCTTCTACTCGGGCGAGCCGCAGATCGCCCTCCTCGCCGTCGCGGCGCTCGCCGTCATCCTCGCCGTGACCGTGGCGCCGCTCGCCAGGTCCGGCCGGCACCTGCTGCGCCGGAGCGTCGCCGCGCACGGCCTCGCCCTCGCCGGCGGATTCGCGCTCGCCGCACCCGTCTACCTCCCCGGCCTGCAGCTGGCTTTCGCCTCGGCACGCTCCACGGGACCGGCGGTCTCGGGGCTTCCGGCCTACGACCTCGTCCACCTCGCCTTCGGCGACTACAACGGGCTTCCGACTGCGCTCGGCACCGTGATCGGGCCGGACAACCTGTACGTCTCGATGATCTACGTCGGGGTGATCGCCCTCGCGCTCGCCTTCGTCGCGCTGCCGCTCGCGCGCCGCCGGGCCGAGGTGGCCGCCTTCGCAGTGCTCGCGGGCCTCCTTCTCGTGCTCCTCTTCGCCCGTCCGGTTGTCGACGTCATGGCGCACCTCCCGTACCTGCGGGTCTTCCGCATCCTGCTCGCGACGCCGCTCCTCGACCTCGCCCTCGCCGTGCTCGCCGGCTTCGGTGCAGAACGGCTCGCCGCAGGGTTGCGCCCCGGAGACCGGGGCGCCGGCGCGGGAGGAGACCGGGCGCTTGCCGTCGCAATCGCGGCGCTCGGCCTCGTGCTCGCCGTGCTCGCCCTCCTCCTCGGGCTGGACGTCGGCCATCTCGACCCCGTGCAACGAGCGACCAGGGCCAAGAGCTTCGCCTGGCCGCTCGCCAGCCTCGCGGGCCTCTTCCTGCTCTGGGCCTGGTGCCGGCGCGGGGCGCAGCGCCACAGCTCCCGGCGCGGACAGGTCGGGCTGGCCGGCTTGCTCGCCCTCGAGGCCGCCTTCCTCGCCGCGACCGGTGCCGGCATCCCCTCCTCGAGCACGGTCGGCTTTCCCCGGACCGCGGCCGCCGACGCGCTGAAGCGCGACGTCGGGAGCGCCCTCGTCGGGATCGGGTCGTGCCCGAGGAGCTCGCTGCCGACGGTCGGCCTCACGCCCGACGCCAACGCCGTCTACGGCGTCGACGAGCTCGCCGTCCTCGACCCGATCGTGCCGAAGGCCTACTCGACCGCCTACGGCGCGGCGACCGGGACGCAGGAGACGCCGACGAGCCCGCCCGGCCTGTTCTGCGGCCAGATCTGGTCGGTCGCCCTCGCCCGCCTGTTCGGCGTCGGCTACGTGATCGAGCCGCCGGGCATACCGGGACCGGCCGGGACGAGAGAGGTCGCCTCGATCGAGGGGGAACGGCTCTACGCCGTGCCCGGCTCGGGCAGGGCGACGCTCGCCGCTCTGCCGAAGTCGCCGGGGGCGCCGTTCGGCCCCGGGCGCGCCGTGCCGGTCGCCCTCGGGTCCACCGGGTCGGCGCGGGTGACCCTCGACGCTCGGCGGCGCTCCGCGCTCCGGCTGCGGCTGACCGCCGTGCCCGGATGGCACGCGACGATCGACGGGCGCCCACTGGAGCTGCAGCGGTGGCACGACGTGATGCTCCAGGCGATCGTGCCCGCCGGGCACCACGTCGTCGTCCTCGCCTACCGCCCGCGTGACCTCGTCGTCGGCGCCTGGCTCGCCGCCGCTTCCGCTGCGGCGATCCTCCTGGCCCTCGTAGGCGGCAACAGCGCCGAGGCGCGCGCATCTCGGCGGCGCGCATCTCGGGGCGGCGCCTCCGCGTGAGAGCCCTTCCGGTCGGCCGCCACGCCCTGCTCCTCGAGCTCGACGAGCCCGGCGAGACGCTTGCCGTCTACGAGCGGCTGGAGCGGCTCCGCCGGGCGGGAGGCGTCGTGCTCGCCGAGGTCGTCCCGGCGGCACGGACGGTCCTCGTCGTGGGCCAGGACGCCACGGGCACGCCCTCAGCCCTCCTCCGCGCGCTCGAGGGCGGGCCTGAAGCGCCCGGAGAGCCCGCTGCGAGCGCCGAGGGCGCGGAGGGCGGCGCTGCGTCGCGACGGGGCGCCTCGGCGCCGCCCGTGGTCGAGGTGCCCACGAGCTACGACGGCGAGGACCTCGACGCAGTCGCCCGCGCCTGGGGCATGACGAGGGCGGAGGTGTCCACGACCCACGCGGGCCTCGAGCACGTCGCGGCCTTCTGCGGCTTCCTCCCGGGCTTCGCCTACCTTCGGGGCCTGCCCGCCGCGCTCTCGGTCCGCCGGCGAGCGACGCCGCGCCCCCGGGTCCGTGCCGGGTCCGTCGCCGTCGCCGGGACGTTCTCCTGCGTCTACCCGCAGGCGTCGCCCGGTGGCTGGCAGGTCCTCGGGCACACCGATCTCGTGCTGTTCGACCCGGCGCGGGACCGTCCGGCGCTCATCGTTCCCGGTACCACCGTGCGCTTCGTCGACCTCGGATCCGCGCACCGGCGCGACGCGCGACACGCGGACAAGGGTTGCGACGCTCATGGGTACCCTGCGCCGCCTGCCACTCGGGAGGGGCTTCGCGGCGGGACCGGCGAGCCGGGCGGCACCAGGAAAGCGGGAACGCGCCCGGTGCTGCGCGTCGTCCGGTCCGGCTGGCTCACGACCGTCCAGGACGGCGGGCGTCCCGGCGTCGCCCATCTCGGCGTGCCGACCTCCGGCGCACTTGACCGGCCCGCCTTCCGGCTCGCCAACCGGCTCGTCGGCAACGACGCCGCCGGCAGCGACGAGGCGCACGCGGTGCTCGAGACGACGATGACCGGCGTCGGGCTGGAGGCGACGGCTCGCTGTGTCGTCGCGGTCACCGGGGCGTTCGCGCCGGTGAGCGTCGACGGCAGGCCTGCCGCCCTCGGCGAGGCCATCGAGCTCGGCCCCGGCTCCCACCTCGAGGTCGGCACCGCGCGGGAAGGCCTCCGCTCCTACGTCGCCGTGCGCGGCGGGATCGACGTCGAGCCGGTGCTCGGGAGCCGCTCGAGCGACGTCTTGTCCGGCCTCGGCCCTCGCCCCGTCGTCGATGGGGACGAGCTGCCCATCGGACCGGGACCACCGGGGCGCCCCGTGCCGGGCGCCGTCCCCGTCCCGACGCCGCCGCCCTTCGCCGAGCTCCGCCTCGATCTCGGACCGCGAGACGACTGGCTGACCGAGGTCGGCAAGTCGACCCTTGCGGGTGGGCGCTGGCGGGTCGGCGCGGCGAGCAACCGCACGGCGCTTCGACTCGAGGGTCCGGCCGTCGGCCGGAGGGCGGGCGAGATCGAGACCGAGGGTCTCGTCGCCGGCGCGGTCCAGATCCCGCCCGACGGGCAGCCGATCGTCTTCCTCGCCGACCGCCCGACGACCGGCGGCTATCCGGTCGTCGGCGTCGTCGACGACGCGGGGCTCGCCCTGGCGGCACAGGTCAAGCCCGGGAGCGAGGTCCGCTTCCGCGTCGTCGGGCGCGCGGCTGCGCGTCTGTGCTGAGCTGTCGTGATCGCAAAGTCCGCCGCCGGCGCCCCAGTGGCGCCGGACGCCTCGCTCTCGCCGGCGATCGACCTGAACGCCGACCTCGGCGAGGGCTTCGGCATCTGGCGTCTCGGCGACGACCAGGCGATCCTCGACGCCGTCTCGAGCGCCAACATCGCCTGCGGGTTCCACGCCGGCGATCCGGCGACCATCGAGCGGACCGTCCGCGCCGCCGCGGCCCGCGGCGTGGCCGTCGGCGCCCACGTCGCCTACCCCGACCGCGTCGGCTTCGGCCGGCGGGATCTCGACGTGTCGCCGGACGAGCTCTACTGCGACGTGCTCTACCAGATCGGCGCGCTCGACGCCTTCGCCCGGGCCGCCGGCACGCGCGTCTCCTACGTCAAGCCGCACGGCGCCCTCTACCATCGCGTCTGCGTCGACCAGGCGAGGGCGGAGGCGCTCGCTCGCGCGATGGGGGACTACGACCGCTCGCTCGTGCTGCTCGCGCTCCCCGACGCCCTCGCCCTCTCCGAGTGCGAGCGGCTCGGGCTCGGGTCCGTCGCCGAGGCGTACTGCGACCGCGCCTACCTCCCCGACGGGCGGCTCGCCGATCGGCGTACACCCGGATCGGTGCTCACCGACGTCGCCGTCGTCGTCGAGCGCGCGCTGCGCATCGCGCTCGACAACGCGGTGCCATCGGTCGACGGCTCGGAGGTCGCAGTCGCAGCGGGGTCGATCTGCCTCCACGGCGACACGCCGGGCGCGGCGGGCATTGCGAGAGAGGTACGCCGGGGCCTCGAGCTCGCCGGGGTGCGCGTCGCGGCCTTCGCGGCTCGGTAGGATTCCTGCAAGTCTGCTGAGCGCCGCCGGGAGCCGCGCACCTCGCTGCGGTCTGTCGAGAGCGGTCCGGCTCCACAACGGCTTCGCGCGGCGAGCCAGCGCAGGCCCGAGCGTCCTCGCTCGTCGGCGGTTGCTCGTCGGTCGGCACTTCGAGGGGGTGCACCGAACGCATACGGAGACCGGAGCCGCACGGCGCACCGACGCGCTCGCGGGTCTTGCATACCTTCGCCGGTCGATGTCGGGGCACTGGAGCGTCGAGGCGCGCTCGCTTGCCGCGGCGCTCGTCTGGACCGCAGGCGTCGTCGCCGTGCCCGAGCTTGTGGGTCGGGCGATCAACGCGGGCCTGCTCGGTCACGACTGGCGGCGCCTCATCCTCCTCGCGGCCGTCGCCGCAGCGATCGGCGTCGTGCAGGCCACGGCAGCAGGACTGCGACGGCTCTTCAACGGGACTGCCTCCAGGGCGGTCGAGGCCGAGCTGCGACGGGACCTGTTCGTCAAGCTCGTGGGGTTCGACGTCGGCTACCACGACCAGGTCAACCGCGGTCAGCTGCTGTCGCGGGTCACGAGCGACCTCTTCCAGGTCCAATCGCTCGTCGCCGCGGCGCCGGCCTGGATCGCCAACTCCGCCGCGATCGTCGCCGTCGGGGTGGCGCTCGTCTTGATCAACCACCTCCTCGGGCTCGTGGCGCTCATCGCGCTGCCGATCGTGGCGCTCACCTCCAAGCGCTACGCCTCGAACGTGCGCCCTTCCCTCGCCGAGCTGCAGCGCGCACGGGGCGACCTCGCCGGAGTCGTCGAGGAGACGACGAGCGGCATCCGCGCCGTGAAGGGCTTCGGCGCCGAGCCTCTGCTCAGACGGCGCCTCGCCGAGCAGGCCGATGCCGTTCGGGACCAGTCGCTCCACATCGTCCGGACCCGCTCCCGCTACAACCCGCCGCTCAACGTCATCCCGATGCTCGAGCTTGTCGCGGTCAACTGGCTCGGCGGCTACCTCGTCCTGCACCACGAGCTGAGCGTCGGCATGCTGCTCGCCTTCAACGCCTACCTCGCCGTCGTCACCGGTCCGCTGCAGTCGCTCGGATGGTTCATCGTCCAGGTCCAACGGGCCCTGGTCTCCTCCCAGCGCCTCGAGGCGGTCGCCCGCCACCGCCCGGCGATCGCCGAGCCGGCCGATCCGGCCGAGCTGGAGGCGTGCGACGGGCACGCCAGCCTCTGCGGCGTCCACTTCGCCTATCCCGGCGCGAGCGAGCCCGCCCTGGACGACTTCGACCTGGAGGTGCGCGCTGGGGAGGTCGTCGCGCTCGTCGGCCCGACCGGGAGCGGCAAGACGACGGTCGCCGCGCTGCTCAGCCGTCTCTACGACCCCGGACGGGGGACGGTCTGCCTCGACGGCGTCGACGTGCGCAAGGTGCCGACGGCGGCCGTGCGCGCCGCGGTCGGCGTCGTGTTCGAGGACAGCTTCCTCTTCGACGACACGATCGAAGCCAACCTGCGCGTCGGGCGGCCCGGCGCCAGCCGGGCGGAGCTGCTCGAGGCCGCTCGCCTCGCCAAGGTCGACGAGTTCGCCGAAGCCCTGCCGGAGAGCTACGCCACCCGCGTCGGCGAGCGCGGCTACGGGTTGTCGGGCGGCCAGCGGCAACGCGTCGCGCTCGCCAGGGCCATCCTCGCGGGTCCGCGCCTCCTCGTGCTCGACGACGCGACGTCGGCCGTCGACGCGGAGAAGGAACGGGAGATCGTCGCCGGGCTCGAGGAGGTCGGCGCGGCACGCACCATCGTGATCATCTCCCATCGCGCCGCGACCGTCGCGATGGCCGACCGGGTCGTGCTCGTCGAGGCCGGGCGCGTCGCCGCGACCGGGACGCACGAGCGGCTCTGCGCGACGAGCGCGCGGTACCGGGAGGTCCTCGGCCTCGATGACGCCGAGGGCGAGGCGGACGACGCGTCCGACGAGAGCATGGACCGCGCCGGATGATCGCGTCCCCGCCGAACCTCCGGCGCCACCTGCTCCGCGCTTCGATCGCGATGGTCAAGCCCTACCGCCGTCGCGCCCTGCTGTCCCTCGCGGTGCTCCTCGGCGCCCTGGCGGCGACGCTCGCCGGCCCGAGCCTCGTCGGGTACGCGATCAACCACGGCCTCGTCCACCACCGCTCGATGCGCGTCATAGACGTCGTCGGGGCGTGCTACCTCGCCGTCGCCGCCGCGTCGTACCTTCTGACGGGGGCACAGACGCGCCTGCTCTCCTCGACGGGGGAGCTCGTGCTCAACGACCTCCGCAAGCGCGTCTTCTCGCACCTGCTCTCCCAGCCGCTGTCCTTCTACGAGACCGAGAGCTCGGGCCAGCTGCTCACGCGGATGACCGCCGACATCGACGTGCTCGAGACGCTCGTGCAGAGCGGCCTCGGGACGCTCGCGATGAGCACCGGCTTGCTCGTGTTCTCCGTCGTCGTGCTCGTCGTCACCTCGCCCCTCCTCTTCGCGGCAACTGCCGTCTGCCTCGTGCCGGTCGTGCTCGCGGCGGCGCGCTACCGCACGACGTCGACACGCGCCTACACGGAGGTGCGCACGAAGATCGGCGACACGCTGGCCGCCTTCGACGAGGGGCTCGCCGGCGTGCGCGTCGTCCAGGCGTTCCGGC
>DAHVLW010000299.1:0-2641 GCA_027320205.1 Acidimicrobiaceae bacterium | reverse complement strand
CGACCCCGAGGCGCACCGCCTCGGCGAGCTCGTCGTCGGACTTGTTGTTCCCGTGGAGGACGAGCCGGTCGCCCGTGGCGCCGGCTGCCACGGCCGTGGCGAGCTCGCCGGCGGTCGAGACGTCGAGCGACATGCCCGACGCGAGAGCGAGCCTCGCCATCGCCTTGCAGAGGAAGGCTTTGGTGGCATAGGCGACGTTGCCGCCGAAGGCGGAGGTCGCCTCGGCGCAGCGGGCACGCAGGTGGGCGACGTCGTAGACGAAGAGCGGGGTGCCGACGTCCTCGGCGAGCTCGACGAGGTCGACGCCGCCGACGGCGAGCCGCCCCCGCCCGTCGACGCTCGCCGTGTCCGGCAGCAGCTGCCGCTCGAGGGGATCCTCGCTCGGCGCGACCGGGTCGGCGGACGCGCCGCGGGCGGCGGAGGGGGTCGGTGTGGGCGCGTCGGCCGGCATGGCCAGACGAGGATGCTCGACGGCCGGCTACCATGCAAGGTGGCGGGTGTGATCCCGCCGCGGCTCTCGCCGAGCAAGGGCCCTCGTAGCTCAGGGGATAGGGCACCGGCCTCCGGAGCCGGGCGCGCAGGTTCGAATCCTGCCGGGGGCGCCGACGAGTCCTCCGCGCGCACGTCCGCCGGGTCGGCGGCATCGCCGCTGCGATCGTAGAGGGTGACTGCGACATCGACCGCAGTGTCGGCCGGCTGGTAGACGACGTCGAGTTGCAGCGCGTCGAACAGCGCCCTCAGTTCGCCCTGGGGCGTCGCGTCGAGCATGCCGGCGAGGATCGGCAGGCGGTCGAGCAATGGGGCGACGTCGGCCAACGTGGGCGCCTCTGTCGCCGAGTCTCGGGCGAGTGCTACCAGCCGCTCGCGCCGTTCGGCGACGCCGTCTTCCAGTTCGGCCACGCGCTGGCCGACTCGCCGCCGGAGTGTCGGCGTGACGTCGTCGGCTTCGAGGTTGACGAGCTGGCGGGTGAGGTGCCGTTCGAGGTCGGCGACCTCGGCTTCGATCTCTGCGGCGCGCTCCTTCGCTGGCGCGGCGCGCTCCGGATCGGGCGCGGCCCTCCCGTACCAGGCATAACGAGGTGCTGGGCTGGTGGGCGTGGTCATGGCGAGACCTCCTCGTCCTGTCCTACCTCTGTCTCGCCGAGGGAAGCGAGCAGGGCCGCCAACGCCCGGCCCTTGGCGGCCGCCAACGCCCGGCCGGCCTGGCCGCCGATCGGGCGGACCTGGCAGTGGACGGCCAGGGCAGTGTCGCTGTGGTCGGGCTGTGCCGCCTCTGGTGAACGGCGGGAGCGGGACTCGGCGGCCAGGTGTCGTGCCATCATCGGGGGAAGCCCGCAGCCGCCATCGCGAGCTGGGCGAGACGCCGGCGCGGTGCCTCCTTCTCGACCGGGAGCCAGATGGCGTCGGCGGGGTTGCCCGTGCCGGCGACCGCCGCTGCCACCGGGAGCGCCGCGTCGAAGAGCGCACGGCGCAGCCCCGGCTCGCGCCCCGGCTGGGCGAGCCAGAAGAGGACTTGCCGCGCGACGCCGTCGGCCTCGGCCAGGTCGCGATAGCCGGCGAGCTTCGAGGCGACCCGAGCAAGCGGCTCGCTCCCGGTGTCTTGCTCCACGAAGAACTCGACGCGCTGGCCGTCCTCCTCCCAGTTCCCGTACGCGTCAGGCCGGACGAGCTCGCCCCACTCTGCAGCGCATCGTCGCTCGGACCACCAGTCGACGACCGCCGCATTGGAGCGTTCACGGGCCGCTCTGTGCAACGCGCAGAAGAAGCCGTTCACCCCGAGAGTGTTGGGTCGTGCGCTGCCCGGCGGCCAGTGCCACCACCCGGTCGCGCAGCACCGAGGGCCGCGGGGCGTCCACGCCGCGCTCGGCGGCGACGAAGGCGGTGCCGATGGGTCCGAGGGTGTAGCGCCAGGACTCCGAGCCGGTCGGTCGCAGCGGGCGGAAGCGGTCGAGGACGCCCAAGCGATAGAGCGCGACCAGGCGGTGCTGGGTGGAGACGAGGCTCGTGAAGCACAGGTCGCAGACCTGTACGGTCGTGAGCACCCGGTGCTTCCATAGGATCCGGCAGAGGAGGCGGTCGCGCCCGGTCAGGCGGCCGAAGACGTCGAGCGCAGAGATGCCGCCCGAGACGCCGCCAGGCCCGCCGCCGGTCTTGCGGCGATGCTGGCGACGGCGAACGAGGAGGTCGTGGCGCCGATCGGCCTGGCTGCGCCCGGCGTTCTTCCGCGCGTGCTCTCGCGCCGTTGCGACTCGTCCGGGCACAGGTGGTGGCATCGGTCGGGTCCGGAGCGTGAAGGCGTGGAGGTCACGACCGCCGACGACGAGGCAGCAGGCGACCTGGTAGGCGTCGAGGTGGCTGAGATCGTAGGGCTTCAGGTATGGCTCGGTGTGGCGGGCAAGCACCCGGGCGTCCTCGGGGGAGACCGAAAAGTAGACCTTGTTGCGGGCGTTCGCCGAGGCCGCTTCGAAGAGGTCCTTCGGCAGCTGTCCGAGGTGCTGGTGGGCCAGGACGACCGAGAGGTGGTAGCCGCGCGCCTCGGCCAAGACGTCGTCGACGGCGGTCGGCAGCGCCAGGAAGTTCTGGCACTCGTCGACGTACAACGTGGCGTCGGGGCGGGCCAGGTCGTCGGCCCGGGCGGTCG
>DAHVLW010000138.1:0-3227 GCA_027320205.1 Acidimicrobiaceae bacterium | reverse complement strand
GCCCGGCGGCGGGCGCCGCGGGCGGGCGTGCCCCGCTTCGCGTCCTCGGGCCGCGCGAGCTCGCGCTGCGTGCCCGACGGCGCCGGACGGCGAGGCTGCTCACCCTCTCCGTCGGCCTGGTCGTCGCCGCCATGCTTGCGGTCGCCGCCGCTCAGGCGCTCGTCGCCGAGCGCCAGGTGCGCCTCGACACGATCGAGCAGCAGCTCAGCGCGGCGGTCGCGCAGGAGCAGAGCCTGCAGGCGACGAGGGCCTCGCTCGAGGTCCCGGGCCGAGTGCTGCGCATCGCCGAGCGCGCGGGCATGGTCATGCCCGCTGGCGTCACCAACCTCGAACCGGTCAACCCTGGTCCCTCGGTCGGGATGCTCGCCGGCGACCTGCCCGTCCCGCCCGCGCTGCAGCTCCGAGCGCCGGTCGCTCCGGGTCGGGGGGGTTCGAGCAGCCACGCCGGACCCTCTCGCGCCGGCTCGCGGGCGAGAGGCGCATGAGGCCGGTGTCGCGGTCGAGGCACCACCGGCTCGCCCTCGTGGCCATGGCCACCGGTGCCGCTGCTCTCGCCCTCGTCGCCCGTCTTGCCGCCGTCCAGGTCCTCGACGCGCCGCGCTACGCCGCGTACGCGGCGGGCGAGGTCCGGAGCCAGGTCGCGCTGCCCGGCATCCGGGGCGCGATCTACGACCGCTCCGGCAGGCTGCTCGCGGCGTCGCTGCCCCGGGTCGACGTCGTCGCCGACGACTTCCTCGTCGCTCACCCGGCGCGGGTCGCCGCAGAGCTCGCCCCGCTGCTCCACGCCACGGCCGCCAGGATCGAGCCGCTGCTCTCGGAGCGGAGCGGTTACGTGGTGGTCGACTACCACGCGACCGACGCCCTCGAGGCGAAGGTCGCCGCCCTCGGCCTGCCCGGCATCAGCTTCGTCGCCGACCCGCTTCGCCGCTACTTCGGCGGGTCGCTGCTCGAGCCGCTGCTCGGCGGCGTGCACGCGCTCGTGCCCGGCGAGGCTGCCTCGGCCTCCGGTGACGCCGGGATCGAGTACATGGAGAACAGGCTCCTCGCCGGGCGGTCCGGGCACGAGGTGCTCGCCGAGTCTGCCGGCGGCGACCCGCTCCCGGCCAGGGCGGAGGACGTGGTGCCGCCGACCGAGGGCGACGGCGTCGTGCTCACCATCGACGAGCCGCTGCAGGCCCAGGCGACGCGGGACGTCGCGGCCGAGATGGCGAGGACCGGCGCGAGGAGCGGTGTCGCGATCGTCGAGGACGTGCACACCGGCGACATCCTCGCGATGGTCGACCTCGTGCGCGGACGGCACGGCGCCGCCGTGCCGGCGGCGACGAACCTGGCGGCGACCTCGGTCTACCAGCCCGGATCGGTGATGAAGATCGCGACGTTCTCGTTCGCGCTCCAGGACCACCTGATCACGCCGGACACCGTCTTCTCCGTGCCCTTCGAGCTCCAGATCGGGGGCTACTGGTTCCAGGACGCCGAGTTCCACCCGACGCAGCCCATGCCGGCCTACCAGATCCTCGCCCAGTCCTCGAACATCGGCACGATCGAGGTGTCGAGGCGGCTCGGGCCCGAGCGTCTCTACGGAGCGCTCCGCGCGCTCGGCTTCGGGCGCCCGACCGGTCTTGGATGGCCGGGTGCCTCACCGGGGATCATCGGCTCGCCGGCCACCTGGTACGGCTCGGATCTCGGCTCGATCCCGATCGGCACGGGCGAGGGCGTCACCGCGCTCCAGATCCTCGACGCCTTCACCACGGTCGCCGACGGCGGGGTGGCGCACGCGCCCTCCCTCGTCGCGGCGACGATCTCGCCCGCGGGCCAGGAGCACGAGATCCCCCCGAAGCCCGGCCGGCGTATCCTCAAGCCCTCGACGGTGACGCGACTCGTGCCCATGTTCGGGGGTGTCGTCCAGGACGGCACTGCGGTGTGCGCGGCCGTCCCCCCCTACACCGTCGCGGGAAAGACGGGGACTGCGCAGGTCGTCAACCCCTCGGGCAACGGGTTCGTCCCGGGGGACTGGAACGCTACCTTCGTGGGGTTCCTTCCCGCCCAGGCTCCCCAGCTGAGCGCCATCGTCTGGCTCAACCATCCGCAGCCCATCTACGGTGGATCGGTGTCGGCACCCGTGTTCGCCCGGATCATGGGCTGGGCGGCGCGTCACTTCGACGTCGCGGTGCCGCCAGGTCGGGACACGCAGGCCCAGACCATGCCGGCGATCTGCAACGGCGCGTGAGCGAGCCGAGGATGCTCTCCGACCTCGGCTCCGGCGTGTCGCTGGGGCGGCTCGTGGCGCGCGTCGGCCCGATCGCCGTGCTGGGCGACCCCGGGGGAGTGGCCGTTTCCGACGTCACCTTCCGCCACGCCGACGTCCGGCCCGGCGCGCTGTTCTGCTGCGTGCCGGGGGAGCTGCACGACGGGCACGACTTCGCTCCCGCGGCGCGCCGCGCCGGTGCGGTCGCCTTCGTCTGCGAGCACTCGCTGACCGGGGTGGACGGTGCCGTCCAGCTCGTCGTCCCCCCGGGCGAGGTGCGCCCCGCGATGGCGAGAGCGGCCTGCGAGCTCCACGACAACCCGGGGCTGGCGCTGCGCACCATCGGCGTCACGGGGACGAACGGGAAGACGACGACGACCTACCTCCTGCGCGCGATCCTCGAGCGGCACGGCTGGCCGACGGGGGTCGTGGGCACCCTCGACGGGGCGCGCACAACCCCTGAGTCGCCGGAGCTCCAGCGCGCCCTCGCCCGCTTCCGAGACGGCGGCTGCGCGGCAGCCGCGATCGAGGTGACGAGCCACGCGCTCGTCCAGTCCCGAGTGGACGGGATCACCTTCGACGTGGCCGTGCTCACCAACTTGAGCCAGGATCATCTCGATTACCACAAGACGATGGAGGCGTACTTCGCCGCCAAGGCGGAGCTCTTCACGCCGGCACGGGCGCGGCTCGGCGTCGTGAACGGCGACGACCCCTCCGGCAGGCGCCTTGCCGAGCGCGCCGGCATCGAGACGGTCGTCTTCTCGCTCGCCGACGCCGAGTCGCTCGTCCTCCACGGATCGGCGAGCAGGTTCGTGCTGAGGGGCGATGAGGTGACGCTCCAGATGGCCGGGGCGTTCAACGTCCTGAACGCCCTCGGCGCCGCAGCAGCGGCCCGGGCGCTCGGCGTGAGGGACGTGACGATCGCCGAAGGCCTCGGCGCCGCGCCGCCGGTGCCGGGGCGCTTCGAGCGGATCGACACCAT
>DAHVLW010000274.1:0-7123 GCA_027320205.1 Acidimicrobiaceae bacterium | reverse complement strand
TGACCGGCCGGTTGCGCCCGGGGGAGCGCATCCCGATCGAGGAGCTCGCGAGCGCGCTCGAGATGAGCCCCATGCCCGTGCGCGAGGCGGTCCGCCAGCTCGACGGGCTCGGCCTCGTGGAGAACGTCCCGCACAAGGGCGCACGGATCACGGAGCTCTCGATCGAGGACCTCCGTGAGATCTACGAGGCTCGCCTGTCGCTCGAGCCGCTCGCCATCTACCGGGCGGCCGAGCGGTTCGCCGAGGAGGACGGGGAGCGGGCACGCACCTCGCTCGCGCTGATGAAGGTGCGCCGTCCCGGCACCGTCTCTTCCTGGCCCGCGCACAGCGCGTTCCACCTCGATCTCTACCGGGCGGCCGGCTCGAGCTGGCTGATGCGGCTGATCCAGCCGCTGTGGGAGAGCAGCGAGCGCTACCGGCTCGCGCTCTCGCCGAAGCGGGTGGCGGCGCGCTCGCAGGAGCACGAGAGGGTCTTGCAGGCCTGTGTCGACCACGACGCCCCGCGGGCAGCGTTCGAGCTGCACAACCACCTCGTGCTCACGGCGAACTCGCTGGCCCGCTCGCTCGACCACGACGCCCTGTTCGTCCCGCTCGAGGGCGATCTCTGGGCGCCGGGGTTCACGGCGGCCGCCTGGCGTTGAGCCGGCGCTCGAGGCCGCGCCAGCGGGTGCGGTCGTGACGTCCCGCCGCGTCGTCGTCGTCGGCGCCGGGGCGATCGGGAGCCTCTACGCGGCCCACCTCGCCCGGAGCTGTGAGGTGTGCGTCGTCACCCGCCGCGAGGACCACGCCGAGCGCCTGCGCCGAGAGGGGCTTCGCGTCTCGGGAAAGGCCGAGTTCGTCGCCGCCCTCGACGCGACCGCCGACCCCGGCTCGCTCGGGCCCTTCGACTTCGCGATCGTGGCGACCAAGGCCAACGACGTCGGCACGGCGATGGCCCGCCTCTCCGGGTCGTCTCCCGGCGCCGTCGTCATGACGAGCCAGAACGGTCTCGGCGCCGACGAGATCGTCGCGTCGATCGGCCCCTGGAGCGTGCTGTCGGCGGTGACGTTCATGAGCGGCATCCGCCGCGACGACCGTCACGTCGAGTACGAGCTCGACGCGCCGACCTGGATCGGACCGGGGTCGGCGAGCCCGGCCCCGGCCTCGGCGGGGCGGGAGGTCGCCGAGCTCCTCCTCGAGGCGGGGCTCCGCGCGACGGCCTTCGACGACGTCCGGCCGGCGCTGTGGTCGAAGCTCATCTTCAACGCGACGGTGAACGCCGTCTCGGCCCTCACCCTCCTCCCGCACGACCGGCACTTCCGGCTCGAGGACGCGCTGTTCGACCTCGGCGGCCTGGTGCGGGGCCTCGTCGAGGAAGGAAAGGCCGTCGCAGCCGGGGCGGGGATCGAGCTGTTCGAGGATCCCTGGGAGATGAACCTCGAGGCCGTGCGGCGCGGCGAGACGGCAGGCGGGGACTACCGCCATCTCCCGTCGATGCTCGAGGACGTGCTCGCAGGGCGGCGGACCGAGGTCGACCACATCACCGGCGCCCTCGTGCGGGAGGGGCTCCGGCTCGGAGTGGGCACGCCGCTCCACCTCGCCCTCTACCGCCTCGTCCGGGCCCGGGAGGCGGCGTATCCCGACGGTTGACAGTTGATCAAACCGGCGGTACCCTCCGAGCCGGGCGGCCGGTCGTCGCCGCGGCTGCGACCGGGGTGACCGGGACGCAGGAGGCTCCGGGGCGCATCGACCGGAGATGCGACCCGGAATCGATCCCCCGATGACGGTTAGCATCGGGCGGGCGCGCGAAGGTGAGGTGAGCGGTGCTCCTCGAGCAAGTCGAGTACGTCCGGCCCGGCACCGTCGGCGAGGCGCTCGAGCTGCTGGCGGCGAACGAGGGGGCGGCCCCGCTGGCCGGCGGCCAGAGCCTCGTGAACGTCCTGAAGAACCGCGTCGCCTCGGTGGCGCTGCTCGTCGACATCACGCGCCTCGACGAGCTGCGGCGGCTGCGGCGCGCCGGCGACGGCTCGCTCGAGATCGGCGCCTGCGTCACCTACGACGAGCTCGACCGCTCCGAGGAGGTCCGCGAGCGCCACGACGTCCTCGCCGACGTCGCCGGCCACATCGAGGACCAGCAGATTCGCAGCCGTGGCACCATTGGCGGGAACTGCTGCCTCTCCGACCCGACGAACAACCTCCCCCCGATCATCGTCGCGCTCGGTGCGACGATGCACCTGCGCTCGCGCCGCGCCGAGCGGTCGGTGCCGGCGGAGGAGTTCTTCAAGGGCTACTTCCTCACCGCCCTCGAGCCGGGAGAGCTCCTCGTGTCGATCACCGTGCCGCCGCTCCCGAAAGGGAGCGGCGCCGGCTACTGCTCGCTCGCGCTGGCGGCGGATGCCAAGGCGATCGTGCGGGCGGCGGCGAGGGTCACGCTCGCCGCCGGCGCCGCCACCGTCGAGGACGCCCGCGTCGTGATGGCGCGCCTCGCCCATGTGCCGGTGCGTGCCGCCGCCGCCGAGGACGGCCTGCGCGGCGCGACGCCCGACGAGGGGTCGGTGCGGCGCGCGACGGCGTCGGCGGGCGAGGGGCACGAGCCGATCTCCGACAGCCACGGCTCCGGCGCCTACCGGCGCGAGATGGCGCCCGTCGTCGCGAAGAGAGCGGTGCTGCAGGCGATCGAGGGGGCACGCCGGTGAGCGAGCAGGGAACGTCCCACTACATCGAGACCGTCGTCAACAAGACGAGCTACCGCCGGGTCGTCAGGTCCCGCCAGCTGCTGGTCCACTTCCTCAGGGACGACCTCGGCCTGACCGGCACGCACATCGGCTGCGACACCGGCAACTGCGGCGCGTGCACGATCATCTACGGCGGGAGGCTCGTGAAGAGCTGCATGCTGCTCGCGCCCCAGGCCGACGGGGTCGAGATCGAGACGGTCGAGTGCCTGGCGCACGACGGGACCTTGAGCGCCCTGCAGCAGAGCTTCCACGAGCACCACGCCCTCCAGTGCGGCTACTGCACGCCGGGGATGCTCATGAGCGCGACCTACCTGCTCAGGCAGGACCCGTCGCCGAGCGAGGAGGAGATCCGGCGCGGCATCAGGGGCAACGTCTGCCGCTGCACCGGCTACGTGAACATCGTGCGCGCCGTCGCCGCGGCGGCAGCGGCAGGCGCCGGGGGCTCGCCGGCGGGCGTCGCCGCGGCGGGCGAGGGAGCGAAGAGGTCGGCAAGGTGAGCGTCGCCGCGCCGGAGCAGACATCCGAGAGGGCGGGGACGTGGGCGGGGCGCAGCCTCCCGCGCAAGGAGGACGGGCGGCTCGTCCAGGGGCAGGGCTCCTTCGTCGACGACCTCGGGATGCACGGCCAGGGCTACGCCTGGTTCGTGCGCTCTCCCTACGGGCACGCGCGCATCGTCGCGATCGACCCGGCGCCGGCGCTCGCCATGGAAGGCGTCTACGCCGTCCTCACCGGCGAGGAGGCGCGGGAGATGTGCGCCACGCCGTTCTTCGCCATCGCCCCCGAGCCGGGCGCGCTGATGCAGGAGTGGCCGCTCGCCGTCGGAAAGGTGCGCTACCAGGGGGATGCCGTCGCCGTGGTGCTCGCCGACTCGCGCGAGACCGCCCGCGACGCGGCCGAGCGGGTCGAGGTCGAGTACGAGCCGCTCCCGGCCGTCGTCGACGCCGTCGCCGCCGCCGAGCCCTCCGCGCCGGTGCTGCACGAGCAGGCGGGGACGAACGTGGTCTGGCACGGGCTGTTCGACTACGGCGACATCGACTGGGCGCTCGACAATGCCGACCACGTCGTCAAGATCGACCGGCTGCACTTCCACCGCTTCTCCTCGACGCCGCTCGAGTGCAATGGCGCCGTCGTCGACTGGGACCTCGGCACCGGCACGGTGCGGGTCGAGTCCAACTACCAGATGCCCATGTTCGCGGCGATGGTCATCGGCCCGACGATCGGCGTGCCGATCAACAAGTTCTCCTTCGCGTCGAAGGACATCGGGGGTGCCTTCGGGATCAAGATCGGCTTCTACCCCCAGATCGCCGCCCTGGCGCTGCTCTCGAAGAAGGCGGGGCGCCCGGCCAAGTGGATCGAGTACCGCACGGAGCACATGCTCTCCGCCGGGCACGGCAACGAGCGGACGTTCCTCGACATCGAGGTGCCCGTGATGTCCGACGGGACGATCCTCGGGCTCAAGGTGCGGGCCTTCGACGACGCCGGGGCCTACCTCCACTACGAGCCCCTCGGCGCGGTGATCTGGTCCCAGGTGGTCCCCGGCTGCTACAAGCTGAAGCACGTCCGGGTGGACTACACCGAGACCGTCACGAACAAGTGCCCGACGGTGCCGAATCGCGGCTACTCGCGCATGCAGCACCTCTGGCTCGTCGAGCGGATCGTCGACATCGTCGCCCGCGAGCTCGGCTTCGACCCAGTCGCGCTGCGCAAGCTCAACTACGTCCAGCCCGAGGACTACCCGTACGAGACGCCGAACGGCTGCGTCTACGACTCCGGCGACCTGCCGCGCTCGCTCGACATCGCGCTCGAGCTCGCGCACGCGGCCGAGTGGCGGGAGCGCAAGCGGTCGCTCGGCACGGGATCGGGGCGGCGCATCGGCATCGGCATCGGCAGCACCCTCGACTCCGGGACGAACAACTTCGGCCAGTCGCGGATCATCAACCCGAGCCTGCCGTTCTCGGGCAACGGCGAGGCGTCGATCGCCAAGCTCGACCTTTTCGGCGAGATCAACGTCGACATCGGCACCACCCCCCAGGGGCAGGGTCACGAGACGACGGCAGCCCAGGTCGCGGCCGACATCCTCGGCGTCTCCCCCGACGACGTCAACGTCACCGTCGGCTTCGACCAGGCGCACAACGCCTACGTCGGGTTCTCCGGAACGTACGCGAGCCAGTTCGCCGTGTCGGGCCTCGGAGCGGTCATGGGCGCCGCCGAGAAGCTCCGCGGCCAGATCGTCAAGCTCGCCGCCTTCGCGCTCTCGGCCCCGGAGGAGGAGATCGAGCTCGAGGGCGGCCAGGCGAGGGTCAAGGGAGACGCCGGGCGGGCGATCCCGTTCATCGGCATCGCCAACATGGTCTATGCGAACAACGCCGGGCTCCCGCCCGACCTCCTCGACGGCGTCGACCTGGTCGCCCGCTACGTCTACGTCCCGCCGTTCCAGGTCCCCGACACCGAGCGCAAGACGGGCAACCTCACGCTCACCTACGCGAGCCAGGTCCACGTCTGCGTCGTCGAGGTCGACGAGGAGACCGGCGAGGTGCGCATCCTCGAGTACGCGGCCGTCGACGACTGTGGCCGGAGGATCAACCCCCTGCTCGTCGAGGGCCAGGTCCACGGTGCGACCGGCCAGGGCATCGCGGCGGCGCTGTACGAGTCGCTCGACTACGACGACGACGGCCAGCTCGAGCAGCCGTCCTTCTACGAGTACCACGCGGCGACGTCGATGGACGTCCCGGCGATCGCCTCCGGCAGCATCGAGTCGCCGAGCCCCTTCACGCCGAACGGCGCGAAGGGCATGGGCGAGGGCGGCGGGGCGCCGCTGCACGCCGTGTGCAGCGCGATCCAGGACGCCCTCGGCCCGGGCGACGCCGTCGTCGCCGACAGCCACAACGACTGGGAGCGCACCTACCGGCTGCTCAGGAGCGGCGAGGAGGGGGCAGCTCGTGGGGTGACGGTCGTCTCGCGCGGTCCGGCCGGCGGCTCCTCGCCCGCCGGCGACGTCTGATGCTGCTCAAGAACGAGTTCGTCGTCGAGGCGGACGTCGCGACGGTCTGGGCGCACCTGTTGGACATGGAGGGCGTCGCGGCCTGCATGCCGGGGGCACGCATCGACGAGGCCGTCCCGCCGAACGTCTACCGGGGAAGCGTGCGGGTGAAGATCGGGCCGATGACGGTCGAGTACCGGGGCGAGGCGACCCTCGCCGAGGCGGACGAGGCGGACCGCTCCGCCCGCATCGAGCTCAAGGCCCGCGAGGCACGGGGCCAGGGGAACGCCCGGGCGACGATCCGCAACCACCTCGAGCCTCACGGCGCCGGCACGCGTGTCGTCGCCGAGACCGACCTCCAGATCACCGGGCCGCAGGCGCAGTTCGGCAAGGGCGTGCTCGAGGACGTCGGTGGCCGCATCCTCGACGAGTTCGCCCGCAGGCTCGAGGAGCGGATGGCGGCCGGCGCGGGCTCGACGGCCGGCGCCGAGGGCGGCGCGACCGCTGCCCGCGGCGCGAGCGAGCCGACGACGGCCGGCTCGGGCGGCCCGGCCGGCGACGACGCCCTGGACCTCGGGAAGATCCTCGGGCGCTCGGCTGCCGGGAAGGCGGCGAAGGTGGGCCTGATCGCCGCATCCGGCGTGGCGTGCGTCCTCGTGCTGGCGGCGGCGCTGCGCGCGCGCCGCCGCTCGGCCGGCCGCTGCTCCACGAGCGGCTGCTGAGGACCCGCCGCCCCGCCCCCTCGCCCCCTCGCCCCGGCCCTCCGCCGCCCCGCCGCGGCTCGCCGGGGACGACCGCGCCGGGCCCGGACGTTCCCGGGTGACCTCGGCTTGGCGGGCTGCTACGCTGCCAGCTGATATGTGATCAACCCGCTGCGCTAGCGAGGAGGTGCGTGCGGTGGACGTGCGGGCGGTCCGGTCGCGCTACTCGGCACTCGGCGGCGACTTCGTGTTCCTCGACGCGCCGGGCGGCAGCCAGGTCCCCGACGAGGTCGGCCAGGCGGTGGCCCGTGCCTACGAGGAGGCGAGCGGGAACGCCGGGTTCCCGTACGCGACCTCGCGGCGGATCGAAGAGATCGTCGGCGAGGCCCGCGCCGCGACGGCGCGCTTCCTCGGGTGCGACGGCGACGAGGTCATCTTCGGGGCAAACATGACCTCGCTGTGCTTCACGCTCTCCCGCACCATCGCCCGCAGCTTCGCCCCCGGCGACGAGGTCGTGGTGACGCGCCTCGACCACGACGGCAACGTGGCGCCGTGGCTCGAGCTGGAGGAGGACCTCGGGCTCGTCGTCCGCCTCGCCGACGTCCACGACGACACCACGCTCGACCTCGACGACCTGGCTCGGCTCCTCACCGAGCGGACGAGGGTCGTCGCCTTCCCCTGGGCTGCCAACTCGACGGGCACGACGACCGATGCCGCCGCCGTCGCCG
>DAHVLW010000270.1:0-10307 GCA_027320205.1 Acidimicrobiaceae bacterium | reverse complement strand
AGGGACGTGGCATCGTCTTCGAGCAGGGCGCGTGATCGGAGTTCGATCGCGGCGCGCAATCGGGGCCCCGGAAGGTCTTGCTAGGATGACCGCCCTATGTACGCCGTGATCGATTCCGGTGGCAAGCAGGCGCGGGTCGAGGTCGGGTCGCTTGTCGACGTGGAGCTGCTCCCGCAGCGTCCGGGCGAGGAGGTCGCGCTCAGGCCGCTGCTGGTCGTCGACGGCGAGGACGTTTACGCGGGCTCGACGTCGCTCGCCTCGGCGTCGGTCTCGGGCCGCGTCGTCGGGGGGGCCAAGGGCCCGAAGGTCGTTGGGTTCACCTACCAGCCGAAGGCGCGCCGGCGGCGCCGGTTCGGCCATCGCCAGCGCTATACGACGGTGGAGGTCACCGCGATCGAGCCGGGCGCGCCGGCGCGGTCGGCCGCGCGTTCGCGCGCCTCCAGGTCGGCGCACTGAGCGGCGTCGGGGAGAGCGGAGCATGTCGAAGACCAAAGGTGGCGGATCCACAAGGAACGGACGGGACTCGAACGCGCAGCGTCTCGGCGTGAAGGCCTCGGACGGGATGGCGGTGCGCGCCGGATCGATCCTCGTCCGCCAGCGCGGCACGCACTTCCACCCCGGTGCAAACGTCGGGCGGGGCGGAGACGACACACTGTTCGCCACCTGCGACGGTCGAGTCAGCTTCGGCGTGCGCAGGGGGCGGCGGCTCGTGGCCGTCGAGCGCGCCCAGGGCTGAGCCACCGGGCGCCGGTCGCCGCGGCGCGGCGGGCCGCGCCCGACGCGCGGCTGATGGCAGGCTTCGTCGACGAGGCGCAGGTCCACGTCAAGGCGGGTAACGGAGGCGCCGGAGCCGTGGCGTTCCGGCGTGAGGCGCATGTCGCGCGTGGCGGGCCGGACGGCGGCGACGGCGGTACCGGCGGCGACGTCTTGCTCGAGGCCTCGTCCTCGGTCGTCTCGCTGCTCGCCTTCCGCGACCATCCGCACCGGCGCGCCGGCGACGGCCGGCACGGCGGAGGCGGTCGCCGGCGCGGGCGGCGGGGCCTCGACCTCGTCGTGCCCGTGCCCCAGGGCACCGTCGTCCGTGCAGTCGACGGCACCGTGCTCGCCGACCTCGCCTTGGCCGGCGAGCAGCTGCTCGCGGCGCAGGGCGGCAGGGGCGGCCGAGGGAATGCGAGCTTTCTCTCCGACCGGCTGCGCGCACCCTCCTTCGCCGAGCAGGGCGAGATCGGGGAGGAACGCTGGCTCGACCTCGAACTGAAGCTCGTCGCCGACGTGGCGCTCGTCGGGTTCCCGAATGCCGGCAAGTCGACGCTCATCTCGCGCGTCTCGTCAGCAAGGCCGAAGATCGCCGACTACCCGTTCACGACGCTGGAGCCGCACCTCGGGGTGGTGCGCGTCGGCGGCGCGGGTGACGACGGCTCGAGCGAGCTCGTCGTCGCCGACGTCCCGGGGCTCGTCGAGGGGGCGCACCTGGGTCGCGGGCTCGGGCACCGGTTCCTTCGCCACGTCGAACGGGCAAGGGTCCTCCTGCTCCTCGCCGACCTCGCGAGCGTCGAGGGCCGCACGCCCGCGGACCAGGTGAGGACGCTGCTCGCCGAGCTCGCCGGTCACGATCCTGAGCTCGCCGGCCGGCCGTGCCTCGTCGTCGGCTCGCGCGCCGACGCCCTCCCCGCCACCCTCCGCCCGCCGCCCTCGAGCTATGGCGGCGCGCTCGAGATCTCGGCGGTGACCGGCGAGGGGCTCGCCCTCCTCACGCGCCGGCTGGCGGAGATGGTGGGAGCCGCGCGTCGCGAGGCGGCCGCGCCGAGCCGCGCGCCCGTCGTCCACCGGCCGGCGCCCGAAGGTGTCGTCGTCCGCCGGGCCGGGGATGCGTGGGAGGTCACCGGGAGGGACGCGCTCCGCGCCGTCTCCGTCTCCGACCTCACGAACCCCGACGCCCTCGCCCTCGTCCAGCGCCGCCTGAGGCGGCTCGGCGTCGACCGCGCCCTGTCTCGGGCCGGGGCGCGCCAGGGCGACTCCGTGCGCGTCGGCGACATGACCTTCGAGTTCCTGCCGGACCGGTGAGCACGTGATCGTCGTCGCCAAGATCGGGACAACCTCGATCACCGGAGAGGGTGGCTCGGTCGACGAGCCGGCCGTCGACAGGCTCTGCGCACAGGTTGCCGCGCTGCGCTCGGCTGGTCACCAGATCGTCGTCGTGACCTCCGGCGCCGTCACCGCCGGGGTCGCGGCGCTCGACCCCGCAGGGGGACGCCCCACCGACGTGGTGACGCTCCAGGCACTGTCCTCCGTCGGCCAGCACCGGCTGATGCGAGTCTACGACGAGGCGCTCTCCCGGCGGGGCCTGCTCGCCGGCCAGGTCCTGCTCGCCCCGCTCGACTTCGGCGAACGGCGACAGTACCTGCACGCGCGGGCGACGCTTGCCCGCCTGCTCGAGCTCGGCGTCGTCCCGGTCGTGAACGAGAACGACGCCGTCGCGGACGACGAGTTCCGCTTCGGCGACAACGACCGGCTCGCCGCGCTGGTCGCCAATCTTGTGGGTGCCGAGCTGCTCGTGCTGCTCACCGATACCGCCGGGCTGTTCACGGCGGACCCCCGCGTCGAGCGCGGCGCTTCGTTGGTCGAGGAGGTCGAGGAGGTCGACGCCGCGCTCGAGCGGGCCGCGGGCGGGCCGGGCAGCGCCGCGGGCAGCGGGGGGATGGCCTCGAAGCTCGCCGCGGCCCGGATGGCGGCCTGGTCGGGGGTGCGCGCCGTGATCGCCTCGGCGCGGCGCGAGGGGGTGCTCGCCGACGCCGTCGCAGGCCGCGCCGGCATCGGGACGGTCGTCGCGCCCCGGCCGCGGATCCTCGGCGCGCGGAAGCTCTGGATCGCGTTCGCCCGCGAGCCCTCCGGCCGGGTCGTCGTGGACGACGGCGCCCGGCAGGCGCTCGTCGCGTCGGAGGCGTCGCTCCTCGCTGCGGGCGTCCTTGCCGCAGAGGGCGATTTCGTCGCCGGCGACGCCATCGAGATCGCCGGGCGCGACGGCGCGGTGTTCGCGAAGGGCCTCGCAGGGCTCGCAGCGGCGCAGTCGGCGGCGTGGATCGGGCGCCGGTCCGTCGACCTGCCCTCCGGGCTCGCGCGCGAGGTGGTGCACCGCGACGACCTCGTGGTGCTCGTCGACGGGCCGCCGCCCGGATAGCTTGTGGCATGACGACGACCCCGCTCCCGGTCCTCGGCGCGACGGCGCGACAGGCGGCACGCCGGCTTGCCGGCACGCCGGCGTCGGTGAAGGACGCCGCCTTGCGCGAGGCCGCGGCGGCGCTCAGGTCGTCGGGCGCCGAGGTCCTCGAGGCCAATGCCGCCGACGTCGCACGCGCATGCGCCGGTCACGCGGCTCCGACGACGATCGACCGGTTGCGGCTCGACGACCGGCGCATCGAGGCGATGGCGGCCGGACTCGAGGGGGTCGCCGACCTCGCCGACCCGGTGGGCGAGGTCGTCGAGGGCTGGACGCGGCCGAACGGCCTCGCCGTCAGGCGTGTCCGGGTCCCGCTCGGCGTGGTCGGCATCGTCTACGAGAACCGGCCGAACGTCACCTCGGACGCCGCCGCCCTCTGCGTGAAGTCCGGCAACGCGACGCTGCTTCGCGGCTCGGGCGGCGCCATCGAGAGCAACCGCGCGATCGCCGCGGCGATGGCGGCGGGCTTCGAGAAGGCCGGTCTTCCCGGCGGCGCCGTGCAGCTCGTCGAGGACACCCGTCACGAGACCGTCGAGGAGTTCATCCGGATGCGAGGGGCGATCGACTGCCTCATCCCCCGAGGGGGGCATGCCCTCGTGCAGCTCGTCCTCGAGCGCGCCAGCGTGCCCTTCGTCCTCGACGGCGACGGGAACTGCCACGTCTACGTGGACGCCGCGGCCGACCTCGACGTCGCCGAGCGCGTCGTCGTCAACGCCAAGATGCAGCGCCCGAGCGTCTGCAATGCCGTGGAGACGCTCCTCGTCCACCGGGCGATCGCGCCGGTCGCCCTGCCGCGCCTTCGGGCTGCGCTCGAGGGGGTGGAGCTCGTCGGCGACGAGGCGACTCGCGCGCTGCTCCCGGGCGTCGCGGCGGCGAGCGAGGAGGATTACGCGACGGAGTTCCTCTCCCTCAAGCTCGCCGTGGCTGTCGTCGACGATCTCGACGGCGCGATCGAGCACATCGCTCGCTACTCGACGGGTCACTCGGAGGCGATCGTGACGACCGACATCGTCGCGGCGCACCGTTTCGAGCGCGAGGTCGACTCCGCGGCGGTGCTCGTCAACGCCTCGACCCGGTTCGTCGACGGAGGGGAGCTCGGGCTCGGCGCGGAGATCGGGATCTCCACCCAGAAGCTGCACGCCCGCGGGCCGATGGGGCTACGGGAGCTCACCTCGGTGAAGTACGTCATCGAGGGTGACGGCCAGGTGCGCGCGTGAGCCCGGCCGCGCCCGCTTCGCCGTTGCCCGGCGACCGGAGCGCGCGCTTTGCCGCGCCGGGGGAGGTGCTGGCGCGCCTCGCCGACGCCGGCTACCTCGCCGACGAGCGGATCGCGACGGTCGTCTACCTCGCCGAGCGCCTCGCCAAGCCCGTGCTCGTCGAGGGCCCGGCGGGTACAGGGAAGACCGAGCTTGCCAAGGCCGCCGCGACGGCGCTCGGGGCGCGCCTCATCCGTCTCCAGTGCTACGAGGGCCTGGACGAGTCGAAGGCGCTCTATGAGTGGAACTACCGCAAGCAGCTGTTGCGCATACAGGTCGAGCGCTCGGGCGACGGCGCCGAGCCGGCCGGATGGGCCGAGCTCGAGGGGGACATCTTCTCCGAGGAGTTCCTGCTCGAGCGCCCGCTCCTGCAGGCGATACGTGCCGAGGAGCCCGTCGTGCTCCTCATCGACGAGGTCGACCGCGTCGAGATCGAGACCGAGGCGCTCCTGCTCGAGGTGCTCTCCGACTACCAGGTCTCGATCCCCGAGATCGGGACAGTGGAGGCGAGGAGCCTTCCCTTCGTCGTCCTCACCTCCAACGACACGAGGGAGCTCTCCGAGGCGCTGAAGCGGCGGTGTCTCTACCTCCACCTCGACTATCCGAGCGTCGAGCGCGAGCGTGAGATCGTCCTCGCCAAGGTCCCGGAGATCGAGCGGCGGCTCGCCGACGAGGTCGTGAGGGTCGTCCGCTCGCTCCGGCTGCTCGAGCTGGAGAAGCACCCGTCGGTCTCCGAGACCCTCGACTGGGCGCGAACCCTGGTGCTGCTCGGCATCGAGCACGTCGACGAGCGCACGACGCGCGACACGCTCAACCTCCTGCTCAAGTACAAGAGCGACATCGACCTCGCCGCCCGAGAGCTCCTCGGCGAGCCGACATAGACCCCGCGCTCCGGCGTGCTCGAGCTGCTCGGCGGCTTCATCAAGGAGCTTCGCGAGGCGGGGATCCCCGTCTCGCTGCGCGAGGCGATCGATGCGGCCGAGGCCGTCGCGCTGACGCCGCTCGACGATCGCGAGCTCTTGCGTGCCGCGCTCGGGACGACACTGGTGAAGTCCGAGGAGCACTGGGCGTCGTTCGCGACGGCCTTCGACGTGTGGTTCTCCGCCGGCGCGCTTCGGCGGGCCGGCGAGGAGGGGCTATCCGGCGAGGGTGGCGCGCGGCTCCCCTTCGATTCGCTGCCCGGTGCGGGCGAGGCGCTGGAGGGGGGAGGGCGCGCCGGCTCCGGGACGCGCGACGGCGCCGAGGCCGTGGGGGACCTCCGCCGCCTCGCCGTCGAGGCGCTGGCCTCCGGCGACGCACGCCTGCTCGCCGAGCTGGCGCGCCTCGCCGTCGCCCGCCATGCGGGGATCGAGGCAGGACGGCCCGTCGGCGTCTCGTACTACCTCTACCGCACGCTTCGGGCGCTCGACCTCGACACCGCCCGAGCGAGCCTCTTGGGGCCGCTCGCGCCGGCGGAGGGCGAGGGGGACGGCGGGGAGGAGGGGCTCGTCGCAGGCGCCGGCCGCCCGCACGGCCGGACCCACCGGGCGCTCGCGTCGCGCCTTCGCCGCGACGACGTCGAGCTGCGCATCGAGGCGCTGCGCCGACTCGTCGAGGCGGAGGTCCGCCGTGCCCTCGTCGCCGAGCGCGGCGCGGAGGCGCTCGGCCGCGTCCTCAGGCGGCCCCTCGTCGAGGACGTCGACTTCGTCCACGCGAGCGGCGAGGAGCTCGCACGGATGCACCGCGCGCTGTACCCGCTCGCCCGGCTGCTCGCGTCGCGTCTGGCTCGGCGGCGCCGGCATCGCCGGCGCGGATCGCTCGACTTCCGCTCGACGATCCGGCACTCGTTGCCCTCCGGCGGCGTCCCCGTCGAGCCGCGCTTTCGCCGGGCGCGGCCGGCCAAGCCCGAGATCGTCGTCCTCGCCGACGTCTCCGGCTCGGTCGCCGCCTTCGCGCGCTTCACGCTGCACCTCGTCTATGCGATCTCCTCGCAGTTCTCCAAGGTCCGCACCTTCGTCTTCGTCGACGGCGTCGACGAGGCGACCGCGATCTTCGCCCGATCGGCGACGATCGCGGAGGCGGTCGCCCGTGTCGCGACCGAAGCGGACGTGGTCCATCTCGACGGGCACTCCGACTACGGTCACGCGTTCTCCGTCTTCGCCGGGCGATGGGGCGGCTCGGTGGGAGCGCGCACCAACGTCCTCATCCTCGGCGACGCGCGCAGCAACTACCACGCCCCGAACGTCGAGGCGCTGATGGGCGTCGCCGCCCGCGCCCGGCGGGTGTGGTGGCTCAACCCCGAGCCGCGCGGTTACTGGGGGAGCGGCGACTCGATCGTCGCGCAGTACGAGCCTTTCGTAGACGGCATGTTCGAGTGCCGAACGATCCGCCAGCTCGAGCGGGTCGTCGGGCAGCTCGACTGATGCGGGTGGCCTGTCGGTCATCCCCCGCCGCGCCCGGTCTGCCGCGCCCGGTCCGCCGCGCCCGGCGTGCCGCGTCCGGTCTGCCGCCGCTCCTGGCGACCACTCAGCAGGAGTAGTCGGGGTCGAGCCCGTAGGGCGACGGCTCGGCGCCCGGGGTCTCCTGGAGGAGCCAGGGCACCCCGCCGGCGAAGACGTCGAGGCTCCTCGTCCCCGGATACCGGGCGCTTCCGGCGCACCAGCTTGTGAGCACCGAGGGCCTGTAGAGGCCCTTCTCCGAGTAGGGCGGGCTGGTCCACGGCACGCCGGCCACCCACAGCGGCAGCGGTGGGCCCTTCGGGGTGTACTCGCCGGCGATCGCCGCGTACTGGAGGCTCGTCGAGTAGATGCCGACGGTCAGCCCTGCGTGGCGGAGCGCGTCGATCGCACCCTGGATCGTCGCGTCGTTGAGCGCCTTGGAGCGAGACCAGTAGGAGAGCGGGAGGTCGCTGTAGTTGTTCTGGGAGAGCTGGGCGTTCTCGATGTCGAGCCACCACAGCTTCGACGAGACGCCCTCGGCGTCTGCGTAGGTGAGGGCGTCCTCGGCCCCGTTGTAGCCGTAGTTGTAGGCGGCGCAGCGCAGCGCGCTGCCGCCCGAGAGCGTCCCGCAGCTTCCGGCCGGCCCCTCGGCGGATTGGCGGAGCGACGCGGGGGCGTCGGCCGGTGAGTTCAGGAACAGGTAGAGGCTGTAGGCGCTCGACAGGCTGCCGGCCGCCGACGACGCCCACTGCGCCTCAGCGGCGAGGCAGGGGTTGGCGCTGCTGTCGAGCCAGCCGGCGACCTGGATGACGTTGACGCCCGCCGTCGTGGGCATCCCCTTCTGGACCTCGCCCGGCGACCCCTTCGCGCACTGATAGCTGCTCACGTCGTAGCCGAACTTGCCGGCCGGGAACGGCGGCTGCTCCCGCTGGACGACCGGCTTGACGCCGCGCACGATCGCCGTGACCGTCACCGGTCTCGCCGGCGGGCTGTAGAGCAGCGACCCGGCATAGTGGGCATCGCCGAAGTGGAACACGCGCCCGGTGCTCGTCGCGAGCCAGTAGCCCTTCGAGTCCGCGGTCGGCGCGATCCCGACGATCGTCCCGGGGAAGTGCAGGCGCGTCGCCGAACCGAAGAACTCGGCGGCGCCGTAGTTGAAGACGCCGCCCTGGGCCGTCACGAGCCAGTAGCCCTTGCCGTTTGCCGTCGGCGCGAAGGCGACGACGGCGCCACGAGGCGCCGCCCGGCCCATCGAGCCGAAGTGCAGGGCGTCGCCGAAGTTGTACACGGTCCCCGACGCGGTGACGAGCCAATAGCCGCCCCCGTCGGGCGTCGGCGCGAAGGCGACGACCGGCGACTTGAGGGGGGTGTGGACCTCGGATCCGCAGAACTCGGCGTCCCCGTAGTTGAGGACGCTTCCGGTCGAGGTCACCAGCCAGTAGCCGCCGCCGTCGGGGGTCCCCGCGATCGCGACGACAGGCGCCAGGCCGGCGTGGTGGACCGGCGAGCCGTAATAGTGGGCGTCGCCGAAGTGGTAGACGTCGCCCGCGGCGGTCGCCAGACAGTAGCCGCCGCCGTCCGGCGTGACGGCGGCGGAGACGACCCTGGGCAGGTGGGTCGAGGCCGTCGAGCCGTGGTAGGTGGCCGCGCCGTAGGCGAGCACGTAGCCGTCGCTCTCGAACAGGTAGTAGGCGGTCGGCGCCGGCGCCGGCGCCGGGACGGTCGTCGTCGGGGTGCTCGTGAGCACCGGCGGGGCCAGCGACGTCGTGGTCGTCGAGCTCGAGGTGCCCGTCGTCGGCACTGCCGTCGTACCCGTCGAACTTGTCGTCGAGCTCGACGCCGGCTCGCCGGTCGCGCCCGGCGGCAGGGTCGCCGTGCCGGTCGTGGTCGTCGTCGTGGTCGGGGTCGTCGTGGTCGTCGTGCCGGTCGGGGTCGTCGTCGTGGTCGGCAGCGGCCCGGGGACGCAGGAGGAGGTGACCTGCCTGCCCGTCGCGATCCTCGCCGTCGAGCCCGCCATGGCGAGCGGTGCGAGCGTCCCGGCGCGCGCCGTTCCTGTCGCCTGCCCCGTCGCCGCTCCCTGCTGCGGGGGGCTCGCCATCGGGGCGACCGCCCACGGGCTGGCGGCGCGCGGCGCGCGGTCCGGACCTGCTCGGTGCGTCGGGGAGCGGGTGACGGCTTGGGCGGGATCGCTGGCGACCTCGGCGAGGGCGGCGGCTGACGCCACGGCGACCAGGGCGAGGGCCGTCCGGCCGCCGCGACGACGCATCAGGAGCGGAGCAGCTCGGCCACCCGGAAGGCGAGGTCGATCGACTGGCGCGCGTTCAGCCTCGGGTCGCACGTCGTCGTGTAGCGCAGCGGGAGCTGCTCCTCGAGGATGTCCTCGACCCCTCCGAGGCACTCGGTGACGTCGTCCCCTGTGAGCTCGATGTGGACCCCGCCGGGCCAGCTTCCCTCGCTCCGGTGGACCGCGAAGAAGCCGCGGATCTCGCCGAGGACGTCGTCGAAATGACGTGTCTTCCGCCCGCCCTCGGCCGTGAAGGTGTTGCCGTGCATCGGGTCGCATTCCCACACGACGGGGTGGCCGGCGGCGCGTACGGCTCGAAGCAGGGGCGGGAGCAACGTCGTGACGTCGCCGACCCCGAGCCGGGTGATGAGCACGAGCCGGCCCGGCACGCGCTCGGGGTTGAGCCGCTCGCAGAGCTCGACCACCTCTCCCGGCGAGGTGCCCGGTCCGAGCTTGACCCCGAGCGGGTTGCCGACGCCGGCGAGGAAGGCGACGTGCGCACCGTCGAGCTGGCGCGTCCGCTCGCCGATCCAGAGCATGTGCGCCGAGCAGTCGTAGTAGCGACCGGTCAGTGAGTCCTGCCGGGTCAGTGCCTCCTCGTAGTCGAGCAGCAGGGCCTCGTGGCTCGTGTAGAGGTCGACCTGGTGGATCGGCGCGCCGTCGGAGAGGTCGACCCCGCAGGCCCGCATGAAGCGCAGCGTCCGGTCGATCTCCTCGGCGATCGCCTCGTAACGGCGGCCTTCGGCGCTCGAGGCGACGAACTCCTGGTTCCACGCGTGCACGTGCGAGAGGTCGGCGAAACCGCCCTTGGTGAAGGCGCGAAGCAGGTTGAGCGTCGATGCCGAGCGCTGATAGGCGGTGAGCATCCGCCGTGGGTCGGGGATCCGCGCCGCAGGCATGGGCGCGTCGTCGTTGATGATGTGCCCCCGGAACGCCGGCATCTCGACGCCCCCGACGCGCTCCGTCGGCGACGAGCGCGGCTTGGCGTACTGGCCGGCGATCCGGCCGAGCTTGACCACCGGGACGCCGGCCGCGTAGGTCAGCACGACGGCCATCTGCAGGATGACCCGGAGCTTGTCGCGAATCTGGTTGGCGGACTGGTCGCTGAAGGACTCGGCGCAGTCGCCCGCCTG
>DAHVLW010000228.1:0-5262 GCA_027320205.1 Acidimicrobiaceae bacterium | reverse complement strand
GCGCTCGACGCCCTCGTCGCCTCCGGCGCCCTGTCCCCGGAGGACCACAGGCGCCTCGCCGAGTCCTTCGTCTTCTGCGAGCGCCTGAGAGATCGCCTCTTCCTCGTCCAGGGGTTCCCCGGGGACTCGCTTCCTTCCGCGGCCGATCGGATGGCCGTCCTCGCGCGCAGCCTCGACGTGACACCATCCCAGCTGCGCGACCGCTACCGGCAGGTCACCCGGCGAGCCCGGCGCGTGACCGAGCGGCTCTTCTACGGCAGGACCTGAGAGAATCGGGCAGCGGCGGCGTCGCGGCGGCGGAGGCGCCGGCGCCGGCGCCCCGCGTGGTGGAGGTGACGGTGCGCAGCCAGCAGGAGCACGTGCTCAGGGTCGTCGAGGAGCGGGAGATCCGCGTCGTCCAGCTCTGGTTCACCGACGTCCTCGGGACGCCGAAGAGCTTCAACATCGCGCCCTCCGAGCTCGAGGGGGCGCTCCGGGAGGGGATGACCTTCGACGGCTCCTCGATCGACGGGTTCAGCCGGGTCCAGGAGAGCGACGTGCTTGCGCGCCCGGATCCGATCACCTTCCAGGTCTTCCCATGGAAGGACGGGGAGCTCGCGGCCGCACGGATCTTCTGCGACATCCTCAACCTCGACGGGGCGCCGTTCGAGGGCTGCCCGCGCAACGTGCTGCGCCGCGCCCTCGACCGCGCCCGGCAGAAGGGATTCGCCTTCCATGCCGCGCCCGAGCTCGAGTACTTCTACTTCGCCTCGGCCGAGCTCGACGGGGGGCTGCGGCTGCTCGACACGGGATCGTACTTCGAGCTCACAGGCACCGACATGGCCGGAGACCTGCGCAACCGGACTGTCGTCGCCCTCGAGCAGATGGGCGTCCCCGTCGAGTACTCCCAGCACGAGGACGCGCCTTCCCAGCACGAGATCGACCTGCGCCACGCCGACGCGCTCACGATGGCAGACACGGTGATGACGGCGCGCCTCGTCGTGAAGGACATCGCCGAGCAGCACGGGGTCCACGCCACCTTCATGCCGAAACCGCTCGAAGGCGTCCAGGGCTCGGGGATGCACACGCACTTCTCGCTCTTCGAGGGCGAGACCAACGCCTTCTCGGAGCCCGGCGACCCGCAGGGACTGTCGAAGATCGCCAAGGGCTTCATCGCCGGGCTCCTGCACCACGCCCCTGCCATCACTGCGATCACCAACCAGTGGGTGAACTCCTACAAGCGCCTCGTCGCCGGGTACGAGGCTCCGGTGCACGTCTCCTGGGCGCGCAACAACCGCTCGGCGCTCGTGCGCGTCCCGCTCCCCAAGCGTGGCAAGCCGGAGTCTGCGCGGATCGAGTACCGCGCGCCCGACCCTGCCTGCAATCCCTACCTCGCCTTCGCCGTCGTTCTCGCCGCCGGGCTCGACGGCATCGAGTCCGGCTACGAGCTGCCGCCCGAGGCAGCCGCCAACGTCTACGCGATGAGCCCGGAAGAGCTTGCCGCAGAAGGGATCCGCGCGCTACCGGGCAGCCTTGCCGAGGCGGTCGACCTGATGGAGGGCTCCGAGCTCGTCGCCGAGACCCTCGGCGAGCACGTCTTCGAGTGGTTCATCCGCAACAAGCGGGCAGAATGGTCCGCCTACAAGACCCACGTGAGCCGCTTCGAGCTCGAGCGCTACCTGTCCCGGCTCTGAGGGCGGCGAGGCTCGCGCCGGTGCGCCACCCGGTCGGGGTCGCTCGCCGGCGACGGCTCAGGGGGCCGGCTCGAGATAGGCTGCGATCGGGCGCCGCCGGCGCCGTTTCTCGTGGTACATCGCGGCGTCAGCTCGCTTGAGGAGGTCGCGTGCGTTGTCGCCGCGCTTCGCCCGTGCCGCCCCGACGCTCGCGCTGACCGGAAGGCTGCGGTACGAGCTGGTCTCGGCGATCGCGACGGCGATGCGGCAGGCGAGACCTTGCGCGTCGCCGGAGTCCGGGCTGTCGACGGCGATGGCGAACTCGTCGCCGCCCAGGCGACCGACGAGGTCGCCCGGGCGCGTCTTTCGCTCGAGGATCCGAGCGATCTCGACGAGCAGCTCGTCGCCGACGTCGTGGCCGTGGTCGTCGTTCACCGACTTGAAGCCGTCGAGGTCGCAGTAGAGGAGCGTGACGCGGTCGGGCGCGGCCTGGATGCGCGCCGCCAGAGCCTCCTCGAACTCGGCGCGGTTCAGGAGCCCTGTCAGCGGGTCGCAGCTCGCCATGCGCAGCAGCTCGGATTCACGGGCGTGGTGCGCGGTCATGTCGACGAGCGTCACGACGATGCCGCGGACCTGGCGCGGCCCACCCTTTGCCGAGAAGGTGGCCTCGAGGACGCGGTCCTCCGCCGAGGGGCGGTGCGGCATCATCCGGAACGTGAGCGTGCGCTCGCCGCCGGACTCTGCGAGCGACTGGAGCGTCTCCTCGACGAACGGTCGGTCCTCGGGATGGACGATCCCTGCAAGGCCCTCGTCGGCGAGCTGGACGCGTAGATGCGAGCACAGGTCCTTGGCGGCGTCGTTGGCGAAATAGGCGCTTCCTCCCCGGTCGACAAACAGGATCGGCAGCGGGATCGCGCCTGCCAGCATTTCGAGCTCGTCCTCGAGCCGAGCCTCGACGCCCGGGTGGACGATGACGCCCACCGGGTGCGCCTGGGCGGCTCCCGGCCGTCCCGTCCCGGCACCAGGCTGAGCCGCCCGGCCGGGGAGCACGGCAACGGGCTCGTCGTCCGCGCCGGGCACATACCTCAGTCGCACGACGAAGCCGGCGACCGCGGGATCGTCCAACAGGTTCAGGGCGTGCAGGTCGTAGCGGCGCCAGGGACCGCCGGGCGAGCCCAGTCGCGCCGAGGTGGAGACCTCCCACCCCGGACCCTTCGTCAGCCCCTCCAGCCCCAGCTGCACGATCTCGGAAAGGTCGTCCGGGTGGCAGAGGTCGAAGATCCGCGCGCCGACGGCGGCCCGCCCGAACGGCCCGCCGTCGCCGCCGAGGGCGCCCTTCACCCTGCCGGTCCGGTCCACGGCGAGGACGAGCTCTGACATCTGAGCCGCCAGCGCCGCGAGCAGCTGTGACCCTCCGTCCCCCGTGACGTGCAGCGACGGGCTGCGGCTGTCACCAGCGAGCTCTGGGCCCGCAGGCAGGTACGTCGTCACTGGCTCCTGCACGAGACGCCCCGGGACCGGCTCAGACGACGCCACTTTGCGAAGGATAGCGCGGGGGTGCAAGCGCGCACCCTTGGCACCCGCCTCACTACTCAGCGTGGGCGCTGCGGTGCTTGCCAGGCGCGCCCCGCCTTGCACCGCGTCCGAGGCGCCCGCCTTCGTTCGCGGGGCGCTCCGGCGTCAGGCCACGGCCGCCGAGACGCGATCGAGGGTGCCGGGGTCCAGGTGCTCGAGCACCTGGAGCGCGCCGAGGTTCTCCTTGAGCTGCTCGACACCGCTCGCGCCGGTGATGACGGTGGAGACGCGCGGGTTGGCGGCGCACCATGCGATTGCGAGCTGGGCGAGCGAGCAGCCGAGCTCGCCGGCGATCACGGCCAGCGACCGGACCTTGGCGTTCGCCCCGAGGTCCGTGAGCGGGTCCCGCAGCCACTCGTAGCCGGGGAGCGAAGCCCGCGAGCCGGCCGGGATCCCGTCGAGGTACTTCCCCGTGAGCAGGCCCGAGGCGAGCGGGCTCCAGGTCGTCAGGCCGAGCCCGATGTCCTCGTAGAGGCGGGCGTACTCCTGCTCGACCCGCTCCCGGTGGAGGAGGTGGTACTGGGGCTGCTCCATCACCGGCTTGTGGAGATGGTGGCGCTCGGCGATCTCCCAGGCGGCGCGGATCTCTTGCGCCGACCACTCCGACGTGCCCCAGTAGAGGGCCTTGCCCGAGCTCACGATGTCGTGCATCGCGAGCACGGTCTCCTCGACCGGCGTCTCGGGGTCGGCGCGGTGGCAGAACAGGAGGTCGACGAAGTCGAGCCCGAGGCGCTCGAGCGAGCCGTCGATCCCCTGGAGGAGGTACTTCCGATTGAGCGTGTTGCGCATGTTGACGCCGTCGTGGATGCCCCAGAAGAGCTTGGTCGAGATGACGTAGCTGTGCCGGGGCCAGCCGAGCTTGGCGATCGCCTGGCCCATGATCCGCTCGGACTCCCCGCCGGCGTAGGCCTCGGCGTTGTCGAAGAAGTTGACCCCGGCGTCGTAGGCGGTCTCCAGGCATCGGGCGGCGAGGTCGCCGTCGAGTTGCGGGCCGAAGGTGACCCAGGACCCGAAGGACAGGACGCTCACCTTCAGGCCGGACCTGCCGAGCCTGCGGTACTCCATGTGCGCCTCCTCATGCGCTCGAGGCCCGCACGTCAAGCGGGCGGCCTGCCGGCCGCGAGCCGGGCTCGTCACGACCGGCCGGTGTGCGACCATCTTTAGCGCAAGGAAGCGTCGGCGTGACGGGGCGGGGAGATGGTCGGGAGCACAGGCGATGTCAAGGACGGCGAGGACGCGCCGGGCGGAGCCACCCGGCAGGTCGTCCTCCTCGACGAGTCCGGCGAGGTGGCGGGCCAGTGCGCCAAGCTCGAGGCGCACGAGCCACCGGGACGGCTCCACCTCGCCTTCTCGGTGTTCCTGTACCGAGGCGACGGTGCTCTCCTGCTGCAGCGACGCGCCGCCGGCAAGTACCACTTCCCGCTTCACTGGGCCAACGCCTGCTGCAGCCATCCCGCTCCCGGCGAGGACGTCGTCTCCGCCGGCGAGCGCCGCCTCTACGAGGAGCTCGGCATCCGCTGCGACCTCGTGCCGGCCGGCCGCTTCGTCTACAGGGCCGTCTGTCCTTCCAGCGGCCTCGTCGAGCACGAGTTCGACCACGTGCTCGTCGGCATGACCGACGAGGCGCCGTCGCCCGACCCGGTCGAGGTCGACGAGACGTGCTGGATCTCGCCTGCCGAGATCGTCGCCGGGCGCCCGTCGGGGCGCCACGCACCGTGGCTCGCCGAGGCGCTGGCGCTCGCGGAGGCGGCGCGGGCGGCGGCCGGCTGAGAGCTGCCGCCCGGCGGCACTCCGGATTGCCAGCTCTTCCACAGCGGGCTCTCACCGTGTCCTCGGGTGGGCAGGGGACACTCGGCGGTGGCGCGGCGCGCCCTCAGGACGGAGGAGGAGAGATGGCAGGCGACCAGACTCCATGTGGCGCGCGTGCGAGGGCGTGGCGCGCCGGTGGGCGGGGCGCGGCGATGGCGCTCGGAGGTCTCGCCACGGCGCTCCTGTCCGGAACGGCGCTCGCTGGGCCGGCGATGGCCTCGAGCGC
>DAHVLW010000127.1:0-8617 GCA_027320205.1 Acidimicrobiaceae bacterium | reverse complement strand
CTCGTTCAGGTCGATCGGAAGGCGCCGGATCGAGTTGTCGAACGTGAGCGAGACCTCCGCCCTGCCGAGGGCCGGGCGGCGTTGCGTGCCGGCGAAGATGACGTCGTCCATCCGCGCGGAGCGCACGACGCGCGGACCCTGCGCGCCGAGCACCCACGCCAGGGCGTCGACCACGTTCGACTTGCCGGAGCCGTTCGGGCCGACGACGACGGTGATCCCGGGCTCGAGCTCGATCGTCGTCGGCTCGGCGAAGGACTTGAAGCCCTTCAGGGTCAGCGACTTGAGGTACACGGCGCGCACACGTTACGGCCTTCGACCGGACCGCATCGCCTCGGGAGGTGGTTCAGCTCTGGCAACCCGGGCAGTAGTGCGCCGAGCGCCCGGCGACCCGGCTGCGCTCGATCGGCGTGCCGCAGCGGGGGCAAGGCTCACCGGCGCGACCGTAGACGGCGTGGCGGTGCTGGAAGCCCCCGGGGCCCCCGTCGAGGTCGCGGTAGCGCCCGTCACGAAGTGTCGAGCCGCGGGCCGAGACCGCCTCGGTCAGCACCTCGGTCACAGCCCGGCTCAGCTGGGCGGCCTGGCGAGCGTCGAGGCCGTCGCACCGCCGGTCGGGGCGCAGGCGCGCGCGAAAGCAGACCTCGTCCGCGTAGATGTTGCCGATCCCTGCGAGCTGCCGCTGGTCGAGGAGGAACGCCTTCAGCGCGGCGCGCCGGCCGGCGAGCAGCCGGCGCAGGCCGGCGGTGTCGACCCCGTCGAGCATGGGGTCCCTCCCGAGCGAGGCGAGCGCTCGCGGGCGCCCGCCGGGGTCGAGGTCGCCGGTGACGAAGAGCTCGCCGAAGGTGCGCGGGTCGACGAAGCGGAGCTCCGCCCCGTCCTCCAGGCGCAGCACGGCGTGGGTGTGGTCGGCAACGGGCGCGCCGGCGCCCGGCGCGACGCGGCGGAGCTGCCCGCTCATGCGCAGGTGCACGACGAGCGCCTTCCCGTCGTCGAGCGGGGACCAGAGGTACTTCCCGTGCCGGCACGCCGCCTCGATCCGTCGCCCGGCGAGCGCCTCGCAGAACTCCGTCGGCGTCTGGCGGCGGACGCTCCGCCGCCCGGGCACGAGCACCTCCACGACACGCCGGCCGACCGCCACGCGCTCGAGGTCGCGCCGGACCGTCTCGATCTCGGGGAGCTCAGGCACCGCCGGCTCCTCCACGGCCGCTGCGCTCGCCCCCGGCCGGGCGGGGCGCTGCTGCGATCAGGCCCGCGGCGAGCGCCTCGGCGGCTGCGGCTCGCTCCGCCTGCTTCTTCGAGTGCCCGCTGCCGCGCCCGGCCACAGCGCCGCCGACGCTGGCGACCGCCGTGTAGCGCTTGGCGTGGTCGGGTCCGGACTCGCTCACCTCGTACCGTGGCGGCTCGAGCCCGAGACGGGCGCTCAGCTCCTGGAGCCGGTTCTTGGCGTCGCCGAGCTCGACGGCAGAGGCGGCGGCGGCGATCGGGTCGGCGAGGAGATCGAGCACGAGCGCCCGGGCGCGCTCGAGCCCGCCGTCGAGAAAGCAGGCGCCGATCAGCGCTTCGAGGGCGTCGGCGAGGATCGAGGCCTTCGCCCGCCCGCCCGATCGGTCCTCCCCGCGGCCGAGCTGCAGCGCCTCGCCGACGCCCGCAGCTCGGGCGATCGGCGCGAGCGCCTCGGAGCTCACCACGGCCGCACGGATGCGGGCGAGGTCGCCCTCGGGGACGCCGGGGAGCCGGCGGTAGAGATGCTCGGCGACGACGAGGCCGAGAACGGCGTCGCCGAGGAGCTCGAGGCGCTCGTTCGGCTCCTCGCCAGGGACCTCCGCCGAGTACGACCGGTGCGTCAGGGCAAGGTGGAGGAGCGCCCCGTCGTCGAGGTAGGGCGCGAGCACCGCCGCGAGCGGCGCCGCGCCGTCGGGGAGGCTCTCAGGGGGCCCCTCCGGGAGCTCCTGGCGGCCGGCCGGTCCGGCGCGATCGCTCAGGCCGCTGACAGCTTCGCCGCGACGTAGTCGACGGCGTCGCGGACGGTCCGCAGGTCCTCAAGGTCCTCGTCGTCGATGCGGAATCCCGGGAGCGCGCCGGCGAGCTCGTCCTCGAGCGCCTCGACGAGCTCGATGAGCGCGAGCGAGTCGGCGTCGAGGTCGTCGCTGAACGAGGACGACTCGCCGATCGTGTCCGGCGCAATCTCGAGGATGTCGGCGAGCTGGCTCCGCACGAGCTCGAGCACCTCCTCGCGGCTCTTCGGCACCGCCTGGCGACGCGTCGGCTCGCTCATGCCCGTCCTCCTCCCGTGCGCAGCCCCCCTCGGCGCCTCGTCCGCCGCATGCCTCGCGCGGCGATCTTACGGCCTCGGGTGCGTCCTCGACGTGGCCGGCCGGCCGCCGTGTCAGGCGTCCAAGCGCTCGCCGAAGCTCTTCGCGAGATGGCCGACGAGATCCTTCCCGGCCATCTCGTGCGCGACGCGCACCGCGTTGACGATGGCGCGTGCCGAGGAGCTCCCGTGGCTGATGATGCACACGCCGCCGACGCCGAGAAGCATCGCGCCGCCGGTCGACTCCGGGTCCATCGCGGTCGCCTGCGGGAGCAGCTCGGGAAGGAGCACGTCGCCCGCGGCCTTGGTCTCCGGCGTCGCCGCGATCGCCTTGCCGAGCACCGAGACGAACACCTCGAGCGCCCCCTCGAGCGACTTGAGCGCGACGTTGCCGGTGAAGCCGTCGGTCACGACGACGTCGGCTCCGCCGCGGAGCAGATCCCGTCCTTCGAGGTTGCCGATGAAACGCACTCCGGCGCCGGCTGCGAGGAGCCGGTGGGCCTCCTTGACGAGCTCGCTCCCCTTCGAGGCCTCCTCGCCGTTCGAGAGCAGGGCGACGGAGGGGTCGGCGACGCCGTAGCGGGCCCCGACGTAGATGCTCGCCATCCGGGCGAACTGCACGAGCCACTCAGGGCGGCAGTCGGGATTGGCCCCGCCGTCGATGAGCACGGTCGGGCGCCCGCCGGGGACGGGCAGCGGCGTGGCGATCGCCGGCCGCGCGATGCCGCGCAGCCGCCCCAGCCTGAGCACGGCGCTCCCCATCGCGGCGCCGGTGTTGCCGGCGCTCACCATCGCCGAGGCGAGCCCGTCCCGCACCGCCTCGGCGGCCCGTACGAGCGACGAGTCGCGCTTGGCCCGGACCGCCCGGGCCGGGTCCTCGTCCATCGCGACCGTCTCGCTGGCGGGGAGGATCTCGAGCCCGCCGACGTCGCCGAGCGTGCCGTCGTCGGGCCCGACGAGGAGGACCTCGAGACCGAGCTCCTCGTGGGCCTGACGCGCGCCGGCCACGATCTCGCCGGGGGCCCTGTCGCCCCCCATGGCGTCGACTGCGACCGGGAGCGTCAGTCGACCTCGATCGCTTGGCGGCCCTTGTACCAGCCGCAGTTCGGGCAGACGACATGGGGCAGCTTGGCCCGCCGGCATTGCGGGCAGCGGCTCTGCGCCGGCGCCGGGAGCGACCAGGCCGAGGCCCTCCTGCTCCTGCTCTTGGACTTCGACGTCTTCTTCTTCGGGACTGCCATGGCGCTCTTCCTGGTCGCTCCGCCTGGGGCACCCGCACCCAGCCCTGGTTCCCGGGTCCCCGACCTACGCAGGCGGGACGCCCGAGCTCGGCGGCGCCGGATCCCGGCGCCTCCGGCCACCTTGCGGCGCGCCGCCCTCGAGCACGACGAGCGGGGCCTGGCTCGAGTCCGGCGAGGTCCCGCACGAGCACCGCTCGACGTTGCGGTCGGCGCCGCACTCGGGACAGAGCCCGAGGCATCCCTCCCTGCAGAGGGGCGCGAGCGGCAGCGCGAGGATACACGCATCGTGGACGATCGGCCGGAGGTCGAGCTCGTCACCGGCGAGCCCGTAGGTCGTCTCGGCGTCGCCGGAATCGACGCACAGCTCGCGCAGCTTCACCTCGAGCCAGCCACTCGCCGGCTCGAGGCACCGCCTGCACTCCCCTGACCAGGGCGCACGTAGAGTTCCGGAGACGAGGACGCCGCCGTGGACCGACTCGAGGACGGCGTCGAGCTCCACGTCGGCCTCCTCGGGGACGCGCGAGCTGGTCACGTCGAGCCCGGCGACGGGACCGGCGACCCGGACCCGCCTGCGCGCGCCCGGCTCGCGGGGCAGCGCCGCGACCGGGACGGTCCAGCGCGCGTCGTGGCGCCGGCGCGCTCCGCCCGGCGCGGCGGTCATGCCAGGTCCTGGTCGAACAGACCCTCGCCGGACGAGGGCTCCGGAAGGTCGAGGGCGCCGTCGCGCTCCTCCTCAGGCTCGGGCGTCGCCGCCAGGCGCTCGCGGTGCTCGTGCACCATCCGCAACGTGCGGTCGAGCGCGATCTCGAACGTGGCGAGCCTGCGGTCGACGGCGTCGTTCGCCTCGTGACGCAACCTGCGAGCCTCGGCCTCGGCCTCGGCGACCGTCCGGTCGGCATGCCGTCGGGCCTGCCGGACGACCTCGGTGCGCTCGACCATGCGGGCGACCTGGGCCCGCGCCTCGTCGAGGAGCTCCGCCGCATCCCGCTCGGCGAGCTTGAGCACCTCGTCGCGATCCTGGAGCAGGCGCCGCGCCCGTTGGAGCTCTCCGGGCAGCCCGGCGTGAGCCGACTCGAGCAGCGCGAGCAGCTCGTCCCGGGCGACGATCGCAGAGGACGAGAGCGGCATCGACTTCGCCCGCTGGACCATCGAGATCGCCTCTTCGAGCCGCGTCGCCACATCTGCCTCACCGAGCTTCGACTCGAGGTCCGACGAGGCTTCGTCGTCCTGCCTAGCCATCGAACCGCCCCTTGATGCGGCCAAGCACCGGCTCTGGCACGAACGCGCTCACGTCACCGCCGTAGCGGGCGATCTCGCGAACGAGGCGCGACGCGATGAACGAGCTCGACGAGCCGGTCGGGATGAACAGCGTGTCGATCCCGGAGAGCTGCCGGTTCATCTGGGCCATCTGCAGCTCGTTCTCGAAGTCGGTGACCGCCCGCAGACCCTTCACGATGATGTCGGCTCCCACCTGGCGCGCGACGTGGACGACAAGGGTCGACATGGAGATGGTGCGGACCGTCCGCCACGATCCGATCGTCTCGTTGATCATCTCCTCACGCTCGGCGGCGGTGAAGAGCGACTCGGACTTCTGCGGGTTGCGAAGGACGGCGACGACGACCTCGTCGAAGAGCCGGACCGCCCGCTCGACCACTTCGAGATGGCCGTTGTGGAACGGGTCGAACGACCCCGGGAACAGCGCCCTCGTCATCGTCCGCGAGCCTCGGGCCGCCCGTGGGCCCCGCGCTGGCACTCCCCGATCGCCTCGGCCGGCGTAGCCGCCTCGGTCGCCACGGTGACGAGCGTACCGCCGTAGCGGTAGACCCTGTAGAGGTGCCAGGGGGGCGGGAGATCGACCGGCGACGAGCTCTCGAGCACGATCGTCGAGGCACGCAGGCGTTCGAGCAGGGGCGTCCAGTGCGCGAAGCGGTACGGCGGGTCGAGCAGGGCAAGGTCGTAGCGACCGGACGCTGGGTCCGAGAGGAACGAAAGGGCGTCGGCACGCACGAGCCGCGTGTCGTGCCGGGCGTCGAGGCCGACGCCGGCGAGGTTGGCGCGCACGGCGGAGAGGGCGTCGGGGTCGCTGTCGACGAAGGCCACCGACGCGGCACCCCGCGAGAGGGCCTCGATGCCGAGCGCGCCGGAGCCGGCGAAGCAGTCGAGGACCGCGGCTCCCTCGACGGCGCCCAGGGAGCCGAGCACGTCGAAGATGGCCTCGCGCACCCGGTCGCTCGTCGGCCGCACGGAGTGCTTCGCCGGGGCGGCAAGGCGCCGGCCCCGTGCCGCTCCCGCTATGACGCGCACGGGCGAACGGTACCGCCGCCGCTCAGCCCTTGAGCAGATAGGCGGCCTCCTCCTCGCCGACGAAGAGCTCCAGCTCCTCGGCGAAGGCCGGATGGCGCTCGAGCCCCGGGTCGGCGTCGAGCACCGCGCCGGCCAGCTCACGCGCCAGCACGACGAGGTCCTCGTCGAGCAAGAGGGAGGCGAGACGGAGGTCGTTGCGCCCCTTCTGGCGCACCCCGAGCACCGTCCCCTCGCCGCGCAGCTCGAGGTCGGCCTTGGCGAGCTCGAAGCCGTCCGCCGTCGCCTCGAGGGCGCGAAGTCGCCTCGCGGCGGTTGACGTCGGTCCCGGGGCGGCGAGCAGGTAGCAGCTCGAGGGCATCCCGCCGCGCCCGACCCGACCTCTCAGCTGGTGGAGCTGGGCGATGCCGAAGTGGTCCGCATCCTCGACGACGACGACCGTCGCCGAGGGCACGTCGACGCCGACCTCGATCACCGTGGTGGCGACGAGCACGTCGAGTTCGCCGCCCCGGAACGCCGCCATCACGGCTTCCTTCTCCACCGACCGCATCTGGCCATGGAGCATGCCGACGCGCAGGCCCTCGAGCTCGCCCGAGCCGAGGCGCTCGGCCTCCTCGACGACCGAGTGCAGGGCCCGCGCCTCCGCGCCGGGTGTCTCCTCGCCGCCCTCGGGCTCCTCGCCGTCCTCGGGCTCCTCGCCCGGCCGCACGAGCGGGCAGACGACGTAGGTCTGCCGGCCCGCGGCGGCCTCGGCACGGACATGGCGCCACACCTCGGCCTCCGCGAGCGGACCGTCCACCCAGTCCGTCCGCACCGGAAGCCGCCCGGGTGGGAGCTCGCCGAGCACCGTGAGGTCCAGGTCGCCGTAGACGGTCATGGCGGCCGTGCGAGGGATCGGTGTCGCGGTCATCACGAGGAGGTCCGGCTCCAGGCCACGGGATCCCTTCTCGCGCAAGGCCGCCCGCTGGTCGACTCCGAACCGGTGCTGCTCGTCGACGACGGCGACGCCGAGGGAGGAGAAGCGCACCTCTCCGGTGAGCAGGGCGTGGGTCCCGACGACGATGTCGAGCGACCCTGCGGCGAGCTGCGAGATGACGCGCGACCGCTCTGAGGTCGGGGTGCGGCTCGTGAGGAGCGCGACCTCGAGCGGCCGCTCGCCGCCGAGCCGGGTGGCGTCCGGGACGCCCAGCCCCGTGAGGAGCCGGCGCGCCGCGAGGAGGTGCTGCTCGGCGAGCACCTCGGTCGGGACCATGAGGGCGCCCTGATGCCCGCCCTGCACCGCGACGAGAAGGGTCGCAAGGGCGACCACCGTCTTGCCGGAGCCGACGTCGCCCTGGAGCAGCCGGTGCATCGCCACAGGCCGCTCGAGATCGTGGGCGATCTCCGCCAGGCCGTGACGCTGCGCCGGGGTGAGCTCGAAGGGGAGCCCCCGGACGAAGCGCCGGACCAGCTCGCCGCGGGCCGAGTGGCGGATGCCCCTCGAGCTCGCGACCGCGGCGCGCCGGCGAAGCTGGAGGGCGACCTGGAGCCGCCAGAGCTCGTCGAAGGCGAGCCGGCGCCGCGCTGCCTCCTTCTCCGACGCAGAGCCAGGATCGTGGATCTTGTGGAACGCATCCGAGCGCGAGACGAGGCCGAGGTCCCGTCGGCGCTCCGCCGAGAGCGGATCGGCGAGCGCGCACTCGTCCTCGGCACGGCGGATCGCTGCGGAGACGAGATCGGCGATCTCATAGGAGAGGATCCCGGACCGCTCGGACTGGCGGTAGATCGGCACGATCCTGCCCGTCTGCCGCCGCCTCCTGCGTGGTCGGGAGCGGTCGGAGCCACCCGCGCCCGCCGTGCCACCCGCGCCCGCCGTGCCCGCCGTGCCCGCACGCTCCTCGGCTCGCGGCGCGACGGCGACGACGTCGAGAAGCGGGTTGGTCATCTGCATCCCGCCTCGAAATGCCGACGGACGGCCGTGGACGACGACCTCGTCGCCGCGGGCGAGCTGCCGGGTGCGCCAGGGCTGGTTGAAGAAGGTGACCGGAAGGCGTGCCCCTTTCGTGTCGGCGAGCACGACCTGCACGAACGACCGCCGGCCTCCGGCGCGACGCGACGTCACGCTGCGGACCCGGGCATGCACGGAGGTCTCGCGGCCCTCCACGAGCTCGGAGATGGTGGAGGTCGCTCGCCTGTCCGCCCAGTCGCGGGGGTAGTAGGTGAGCAGATCGAGGACGGTCTTGACGCCGAGCTCGCCGAGCGCCTTCACGGCGCGCTCGCCGGCTCCAGGCAGCTCGACGACGCCGATCTCGGCGAGGCGGGCGAGGCGCCGGGCCACGGCGCGATCACTCGACGGAGACGAGGAAGGGGTAGAGCGGCTGCCCGCCAGCGTGCCGCTCGACGCTGAGCTCGGGGTGCTCGGTCCGGAGCCACTCCGTCACCGTGCGGCTGTCCGCCGCAGTGGCGCCCTCCCCCTCGATGAGCGTGACGATCTCGTGGCCGGGACGCACGAGGCGGGCGAGCAGCCGGCAGGTCGCCTCTGTCAGCGTCGTGGCGACCGACTCGATCCCCTCGCGCGACAGGCCGAGGTAGTCGCCCACCTCGATCCTCCCGCTCGGCGCCGTACCGGCCCGGACTGCTCGGGTCACCTCGCCGGCGACGATGCTCGACGCCGAGCGTGCCATGCGCTCGCCGTTCTCCTCGACCGGTGCCCGCGGGTCGTACTCGAGCAACGCGGCGAAGCCTTCCTGGATCCCGCGCGTCGGCACGACCCGGACCTTCTTCGCCG
>DAHVLW010000180.1:0-3087 GCA_027320205.1 Acidimicrobiaceae bacterium | reverse complement strand
GCGCTCTGGGCGGCGTGCCTCGGGGTCGCGGTCTCGGGGCTGGGCTCGGCGAAGTCCAAGGCGCAGTCCTCGATCGGCTACTTCAAGGGCTTCGAGGAGGAGCAGCTCGCCTACGAGGGATGGCTCACCGACGACGACCAGTCCAACATGGCCTCCGCCGTGGCCGCCCTTCCCGTGACCCCGGCGAACGTCTCGCTGGAGAAGGTCACCGCCCGGCAGGCGGAGCAGGGCTACCACCGGGCGGCCAGCGAGCTCGCCAAGCTCGCCGCCAGCTCCAAGGCCACGCACGCCCCGGCGTCCTTCACCTCGCTCGTCGCGACGACCAGGCGCGACCTCGCCGGCTACAACCACTTCACGAACATCGTCCTCGCCGACTCGGCGCGCTTCGACGCGAAGGGCGCCATCCGGGTGATGACCGTCGGCAACGTCGCGATCTCGAACAAGACCCAGGCGGACTGGAATGCCCTTGCCAAGGCGCTCACCACCCCGGTGATGTCCGAGTTCCGCTCGGTCCCCTCGAGCGCCAACCGGGGGATCGTGCTGCTCGTCGTGCTCGCCCTCGTCGGCCTTGTCCTCGGCGCTGCCGTGACGGCGTGGATCGTCCGCTCGGTCACCCGGCCGCTCTCTGTGATCCGGCGCACGCTCGAGGCCTTCACCGCCGGCGACCTTGCCGCCCGCGCGGAGGTCGGCACGCGTGACGAGCTCGGCACGGTGGCGCACGGGCTCAACGAGGCGATCGCCGCGCAGGCGCGCGCCCAGGACGTCCTCGCCGAGCGGTCGCGCGAGGACGCCGAGGCGGCGAGGGACGCTGCGGCGAGCAAGGACGTTCTCACCGCCGTCCAGCGCGCAGCCACCCCCGCCGAGGCGGCCGCCATCGCGCTCGAGGCGGCGCGGAAGGCCTTCGGCCTCGCCTACGGCTCGTACTGGAGGGTCGACCCGGCGGACGGCGCGCTCCACCTCGCGCTGGAGTCCGGCGACGCCGGCCCGGAGCTTCGCCAGGCGACCTCCTCGGCGACGTTCAGCCAGGGCGCAGGGATCGCCGGCCGGGCCTGGAGCAGCAGGGATCTCGTCGTGCACGAGGTCCTCGCCGAGGCGACGGACTGCCCGCGGGCCCTCGCGGCGGCGCGGGGCGGGATGCGCAGCGCCGTGGCCTTCGCCGTCGTCGTCGAAGGCGAGGTCGCCGGCACGATGGACTTCTTCTCCGGCGACCGGCTCGTCGTGACCGAGAGCCGGGCGACCGCGCTGCGCGGCGTCGCCCAGGCAGTCTCGGGGGCGATCGAGCGGACCGCCGTGCGGTCGCGTGAGAAGGCGGCGGAGGAGGAGCTGCGCGCCAAGGTGGACGACATCCTCGGGGTGGTGAACGCCGCGGCCGCCGGTGATCTCACCGTCGGCGTCCCGGTCTCGGGCAACGACCCGGTGGGCCAGGTCGGTGAGAGCCTGGCACGGCTCCTCGGCGACCTGCGCACCCGGGTGCGGGCGATCGGCGAGAACAGTCACAGCCTCGCCGGCGCAGCCGAGGAGCTGACCGCGACGGCCGCGCAGATGTCGGCGGGCGCCGGGCAGACCTCGAGCGAGGCGAGTGTCGTCTCGAAGACGGCGGAGTCCGTGGCCGGAGGCGTGCAGACCGCGGCTGCAGCGGCGGAGCAGCTGACGGCGTCGATCCGGGAGATCGCGAAGAACGCCGCCGACGCGGCGCGCGTCGCCACGCAGGCGGCCGACGTCGCGGCGAGCACGAACGAGACCGTCGCCAAGCTCGGCGAGTCCTCGGCGGAGATCGGCAAGGTCGTGAAGGTGATCACGACGATCGCGCGGCAGACGAACCTCCTCGCCCTGAACGCGACGATCGAGGCGGCACGCGCCGGCGAGGCCGGGAAGGGCTTCGCCGTCGTCGCCAACGAGGTGAAGGATCTGGCCCGGGAGACGGCGATCGCCACGGAGGACATCGGTGCCAAGATCGTCGCCATCCAGTCCGACACCGACGGAGCGGTCAATGCGATCGCTCGCATTGCCGAGATCATCGGCCAGATAAACGACATCCAGAACGCGATCGCGAGCGCGGTCGAGGAGCAGACGGCGACGACGAACGAGATCGCCCGATCCGTCGGCACGGCGGCGCAGGGGACGTCGGAGATCACGACGAGCGTCGGCAGCGTCGCCGAGCTGGCGAGCGCCGCGTCGGCCGGCACGGCCGACACCGAGCGTGCCGCCGCCGAGCTCGCACGGATGGCCGCGGAGCTCCAGCAGCTCGTCGGCCGGTTCAGCTACTGAGGTCGGCTCGGATGCGGGTGCTGGTGGTCGACGACAGCCGCGCCATGCGGATGATCGTCTCGAGGGAGCTGCGGGGGATCGACGCCGTGAGCGGCGTGCTCGAGGCCGAGAGCGCCGAAGCGGCGGTGGACCTGCTCCCGACGGAGCCTATCGACCTCATCCTCTGCGACTGGAACATGGGCGGGATGACCGGCCTCGAGCTCCTCGAGGCGCTGCGCGCGGCCGAGTGGACGATCCCGTTCGGGTTCGTGACCTCCGAGTCGAGCGACGAGGTGCGCGCCGCCGCCCTCGGGGCAGGCGCCGCATTCGTCGTCGTCAAGCCCTTCAGCGGGGCCGAGCTCCGGGCGAGCGTCGAGTCGCTGCTCGCAGGTGCCGGGCAGCCCGTGCTCGACGCGCCCGCCGGAGCGGCCCTGACCTGCGCGACAGAGGGCGCCGAGACGGGCGGCGGCCGCGAGGGCGCGCTCGCCGGGATCCTCGAGGGGCTGCTCCGACTTCCGGTGCGCGTCGCGCGCGCGGGCGACGGGCCGGCGCGCCAGGCGGCGCGTTGGACGGCCGACTACGTCGACTCCGACGGCGGGGAGGCTGCGCTGTGCGTCGTCGAGACGCCGATCGCCTCAGGGCTGTCGGCCGCGCTCACGATGATGCCTCCCGCCGCCGCCGCCGAGTGGGCGAGCTCCGGTGCGCTCCCCGACGCGCTGTCGGAGAGCTTCCACGAGGTCGCCAACGTCCTTGCCAAGATCGTCCGAGCCGACGGGGCTCGCTGTGTGCTCAGGTCGGTCGCCGGCTACGCGCCCGGCGAGAAGCTCCCCGCCGCGGAGC
>DAHVLW010000131.1:0-3565 GCA_027320205.1 Acidimicrobiaceae bacterium | reverse complement strand
GGCGCTGTCGCCCTTCCGCCACCGGGCGACGACCTCCCCTCCCGACCGGCGCCTCCGCAGTTCGACGTCGTCGACCACCTGGACGACGTCGGCACGCCAGGGCGATCCCGGCGGCGCGATCGCGGCCCGCAGGTTGCAGGTGAAGGTCGCGAGCCCGCAGGCCGTCGGCGGATAGGTGCCGACGAGCACGACCGAGCCCCCGGTGCCCGACCGACCGGCGGCGCCCGCGGCAGCGCGCGTCGCGGCTCGCCGTACCGCCTGCGGGGCCTCTGCCACCTGCGCCTGTGCCGGCGCCTCTGGCCCGCACGTCCGCATGTCCCTTGTCAGCGTCTCGGGTCCGAAAGCGACCATTTGCTAGCACACTGTCGGCAACTTCTGCGACCCGCCAGGGTCGAAGGTCACGTCGAGGTTCGCCGCGAAGGCTAGTGCCGGCGTAGCCGACACGCCACGGGCAGGCGGGCGGCGAGCCTCTCGGGCCGGTAGCCTCGGCCCGCCGGAATCGGGATGGAGGGTCTGTGGCAGAGCTGCGGGTCGAGGGCGACGAGCTCGTCGTGGCCCTCACTGCGATGGAGAAGGTCGAGGCGGTGCACGGCGACGTGCGCGTGCCGGTCTCGGCCGTGGTCTCGGTCGACGTGCTCGACGACGCCCTGGGCGCCGTCCACGGCATGAAGGCGGTCTACGCAGGCGTGCCGGGGTACATGGCCGTCGGCACCTTCCGCGGAGTGAACAGGCAGTTCGCCGTGGTGCACCACGACCACCGCCGCGGCGTGCGCGTCAACCTCGACGGGGCGCACCTCGACGAGATCGTTGTGAGCTGCGAGGATCCCGAAGAGGTCGTCGCCGAGCTCGGCCTGCCGCATTGAGCGGCGCGAGGGCGTTGCCAGGTGCGTGCAGCCTGAAGGCTGTTGTGCCGGTGCCCGAGCCGGCCCCGGTGCGGGCGCCTGCCCCGGAGTCGGAGCCTGCCCCGGAGTCGGAGCCTGCCCCGGTGCGGGTGCCGGCCTCGGTGACGGCGAGCCGGGAGGTGGTGGCGAGGTGGAGCTGAGCGCGGTGGCCCTCGAGCGGATCGAGGGCCTGAACGTGATCGTCGGCCAGGCGCATTTCATCAAGACGGTCGAGGACGTCCACGAGGCGCTCGCCGGATCGAGCCCGAGCCTGCGCTTCGGCGTCGCCTTCTGCGAGGCGTCCGGCCCCTGCCTCATCCGCCGCTCGGGCAACGACCCCGAGCTGGTCGAGCTCGCCGTGCGCAACGCCGAGGCGATCGGGGCAGGCCACGTCTTCGTCGTGCTGCTCCGCGAGGGCTTCCCGGTGAACGTGATGAACGCCCTGCGGCAGGTGCCCGAAGTGTGCACGATCTTCTGCGCGACGGCGAACCCCGTCGAGGTCGTCGTGGCGGAGACGGAGCTCGGTCGTGGCGTCCTCGGCGTCGTTGACGGGCTGCCACCTGCCGGCGTCGAGACCGACGCCGACGAGGCAGACCGCAAGGCGCTCCTGCGCCAGCTCGGCTACAAGCTCTGATCGGGCGACGGAGCGGCGCTCACCCGAGCTGGCGGAGGACCGGCTGGGCGATCTTCTCGGCCAGCCACGACGCCGGGGACTTCCCCGCCAGCGAGGGCGCGAGCGGGTTGGCGAAGACGACGTGGGTCGCCCCGGCGGCAACGAAGGCGAGGACGCGATCCCGTGCCCGTGATGCGTCGTCACCGTCGACCGCCAGCTGGACGCATCGGGCGACGGTCGCAGGGTCTCGCCCGATCGCAGCGCAGCGCTCGTCGAGCGCGCCGCCCATCCGGACGAGCTCCTCGGGGGTCCGGGCGGGGCAGCCCCAGACGTCGGCCTGTTCGGCCACGACCCTGAGGGCGTCACGCTGCGCGCCGGCGCGCACCAGCACGGGCGGTGCCGGGCGCTGGAGGGGCTTCGGCTCGCACATGGCGCCGCGCAGGCGGTAGATGCGGCCGTCGAAGTCGAACGGTTCGGTCTCGGACCACATCAGCCGGGCGACGGCGAGCGCTTCTGCGAGCGCCGTCACGGCGTCGGCGGCTGCGTCGGCATTGGCGTCGGCGGCTGCCTCGGCCGCGTCGGCGTCGGCATTGGCGTCGGCGGCTGCGGCACCGTTCGCGGCAGCCTCGACGTCACGGCGCTCTTCCCCGCCGACGGCGCTTCGCTCTCCCCCGCCGCCCGCCGCAGCCTGGCCGCTCCCGGCTCCGATGCCGAAGACCAGCCTGCCGCCCGAGAGGACGTCGACCGTCGCGGCGAGCTTGGCGAGAACCGCGGGCGGGCGAAGCCGGTTGTCGGTGGCCATCACCCCCAGGCGGATCCGGGTTGTCTGCGCGGCGAGGGCTCCGAGCAGAGTCCACGCCTCAAGCGCCCTGCCCTGCACGTCGCCGGGGGAGCAGCCGCGGACGCCGAGGAGGGAGCCGCCTGGCATGGCTTGCAGGGAGCACCGGGCGCCAGTGCTCCGGGAGCCGGCGGGGACGCTCCGGGAGCCGGCGCCAGCGCTCCGGGAGCCGCCGGGGACGCCGGCGCCCAGTGGGGGCACGTGGTCGGACAGCCAGGCGTGCTCGAACACCGGCAGCGTGTCGACCTCCTTCCACAGCGCCAAGATCTCGGCGTAGCTGAGGCAGACCTGGCTCGTCTTGATCCCGAAGCTGACGCGGGCGCCGGCGCTCACGGCACGTTGCGGTCGAGCTCCTCGAGCCAGGCGCGTGCCGAGGCGTCGCTCGGCGCGCGCCAGTCTCCCCGCGGCGAGAGGGACCCCCCGGAGCCGACCTTCGGGCCGTTCGGCGACGCCGAGCGCTTGAACTGGCTGATCTCGACGAAGCGCCGCAGGAACTCCGCGAGCCATCGCTTGATCGTCGCGAGGTCGTACACGCGCCGCTCCTCGGGGGCGAGCAGGTCCGGCCAGCTGCCGACGCCGGCGTCGCCCCAGGCCGCCAGGGCGAGGTAGGCGATGCGGCTCGGGCGGTAGCCGTAGCGCAGCGCGTGGTAGAGGAAGAAGTCGACGAGCTCGTACGGCCCGACGACGTCCTCGGAGCGCTGGGCCGGTTGCGCGCCGGCCGCGGGCGGCGCGCCGCCCGCCCCGGTGGCGGCGCTTTCGTCGGACCCCACGAGGGCGGTGGCTGCTGCCGCCGCCTCTGCCGCCGCCTCTGCCGGTACGAGCTCGGGCGAGATCTCCGTCGCGAGGATCGAGCGCAGCGCCTCACCGGCCTCCTGCCCGAGCTCGCCCGTCTCGGCGAGCCAGGCGATCAGGTAGCGGACCAGGGTCTTCGGCACCGACGCATTGACGTTGTAGTGCGACATCTGGTCGCCCACGCCGTAGGTGCACCACCCGAGGGCGAGCTCGCTCAGGTCGCCCGTGCCGACGACGAGCGCGCCGCGCTGGTTGGCGAGGCGGAACAGGTGCGAGGTCCGCTCGCCCGCCTGGACGTTCTCGTAGGTGACGTCGTAGACGGGCAGCCCCTGGGCCGCAGGGTGCCCGAGGTCGGCGAGCATCTGTCGTGCCGAGGGGCGGATGTCGATCTCGAGCGCCTCGACCCCGAGGGCCGCCATCAGGCGCCTCGCGTTGTCGAGG
>DAHVLW010000123.1:0-3609 GCA_027320205.1 Acidimicrobiaceae bacterium | reverse complement strand
GCTCATGAGCCTGCTCGAGGGCCATGGCGACGTCGTGATGAGCTTGGCGGGCGAGTCCCGGATACCGGGAGCCGCCCGGTTCGCCGAGACGCTGCGCAGACGCAGGGAGAGCGCGACGGGCCTCGCGCGGGCGCTCCAGCAGGTGGTGGGCATCGAGGCGAAGCTGCGCCAGTACGCGCAGGGCGAGCGCTTCGTCGAGCAGGTGAGGGCGGCCGGCGGCGACGAGCTGCTCGCGCGGGTGTGGTCCGGGCCTGAGATGCTCCCGTCGCTCGACGAGATCCGCTCGCCCGAGCGTTGGATTGCCCGGGCCGGCGGTGTCGCCGCGACGCGCGCGTGAAGCGGGCCGCCGGTCCGCCGGCGCCCTGGTGCTGCTCGCCGGCGCCGCGCCGCTGCTCGAGCGCTGCAGCTTCCCGCCGCCGGGGACCGAGCTCGCCTGCGCAGTGTCCGGGGGCGCCGACTCGCTCGCGTTGCTCATCCTCGCCGTCGCCGCCGGGTGCGACGTCACCGCGTACCACGTCGACCACGGCCTGAGACCAGAGAGCGGACGCGAGGCCGGCGCCGTCGCCGACGCGGCGGAGCGCCTCGGAGCCGGGTTCCGATCGCTGAGGGTCGACTGCCCCCCGGGCGCGAATCTCGAGGCGCGGGCGCGAGCGGCACGCCTCGCCGTGCTGCCGCCCGACGTCGCCACGGGGCACACCGCAGACGACCAGGCTGAGACGATCCTGATCAATCTGCTGCGCGGTGCCGGCCCCGACGGTCTCGCCGGGATGCGGCCGGGGCGTCGCCACCCGATCCTCCGGCTACGGAGGGCGGAGACCGCCGAGCTCGTTCGCTCGGCCGGGCTGGAGCCCGTGGCGGACCCCTCGAACTTCGACCCTGCCTTCGTTCGCAACCGGATCCGCCACGAGCTCCTCCCCCTCGCCGAGCAGATCGCGCGGCGTGACCTCGTCCCGGTCCTCACGCGCCAGGCGGCGCTCATCGCCGACGAGACGGACCTGCTCGACGTGCTCGCCGACGAGCTCGACGCCGGCGACGCCCGTGCCCTCTCCGCAGCGCCGCCCGCGATCGCGCGCCGCGCCGTGCGCCGTTGGCTGCGCACGCTGCTCGGCTCGGGGCATCCCCCGGATGCCGCGGCGGTCGAGCGGGTGATGGCTGTCGCGCGAGGGGGAGCCGTCGGCTGCGAGGTCACCGGCGGAGTTCGCATTCGCCGCTCCAAGGGACGTCTCCGAGCCGGTTGAGGACGTCTGGCTGCCGGGAGCCAAGTCGCCCGGCGTCCGCCGCCCGGTTAGGGTCGGTCCGGTGGGCGACGTGGGCGGGCGTGATGAGGTCGAGCTCGGCGAGGTTCTCATCCCGGCCGAGAAGATCTCTGCGCGTGTCGCCGAGCTTGCCGAGGAGATCACCCGCGACTACGCCGGGCGGCCGCCGCTCCTGCTCGGTGTGCTGAAAGGTGCCTTCGTCTTCCTCGCCGACCTTGCGCGGGCGATCCGTCTTCCGGTCGAGATGGACTTCATGGCCGTCTCGTCCTACGGCGCGGCGACCAAGACGAGCGGGATCGTCCGGATAGTGAAGGACCTCGACACCGACCTTTCTGGCCGCGACGTGCTCGTCGTCGAGGACATCGTGGACAGCGGGCTCACGCTCTCCTACCTTCGCAAAGGCCTGCTCGCACGGGAGCCGGCGAGCCTCGAGATCTGCGCGCTCGTCGTGAAGCGCGGCCAGCAACGGGCGCCCATCGACGTCGCCTACACCGGATTCGAGATCGCTCCGCTGTTCGTGGTCGGCTACGGCCTCGACGTCGGCGAACGGTGGCGCAACCTTCCGGACATCCGGGTCGCTCGTGGCGCCGGCGTCGAGCTGAGTTGACGGCCGCACGAGGTGGCCGGGTGGTCGACCTCGACCGGGCGGTCGCCGCCGTGCGCGACCTTCTCGTGGCCGTCGGCGAGGACGTCGACCGGGACGGCTTGCGCGAGACGCCCCGCCGCGTGGCGCAGATGTACGCCGAGCTCCTGTCGGGGTTGGACGTCGACCCTGACAGCCACCTCGAGACGGTGTTCTCCGCCGACCACGACGAGATGGTGATGGTCCGCGACATCGCCTTCGCATCGCTGTGCGAGCACCACCTCGTCCCGTTCATCGGAAAGGCCCACGTCGCCTACATTCCGAATCCCAGCGGGAGCATCACGGGGCTGTCGAAGCTCGCCCGCCTCGTCGAGGCGCATTCCCGACGGCTCCAGGTCCAGGAGCAGCTCACCACGGCGATCGCCGGGTCCATCGAGCGGGTGCTCAAGCCGCGGGGCACCCTCGTCGTCCTCGAGGCCGAGCACCTGTGCATGACCATCCGCGGCGTGCGCAAGCCCGGCGCGACCACGATCACCTCGGCGGTGCACGGGTTGTTCCGCACGGATCCCGCGTCACGGGCCGAGGCGATGGCCTTCGTGCGCGGCGGCCGCTAGCCTGCGGCGCCCTGCCGGCGGGAGGCCCTGCGCAGCAGGCCAAGGCCCTAGTCTCTTCGCGGTGAGGCCGCTCGTCATGGGCGTGGTGAACGTCACGCCGGATTCCTTCTACGACGGCGGGCGCTACCTGCGGGCCGGAGCCGCAGTGGCTCACGGGCTGCAGCTCGTCGAGGAGGGCGCCGACGTCATCGACGTCGGGGGCGAGTCGACCCGGCCCGGCGCGTCGCCCGTCGCGCAGGCGGAGGAGCTGCAGCGCGTCCTCCCTGTCGTCGAAGCGCTCTCGCCTCGAGTGCGTGTCTCGATCGACACGACCAAGCCGGCGGTTGCCGAGGCGGCCGTCGCGCGCGGCGCGACGCTGATCAATGACGTGTCGATGCGCCTCGCGCGGTGCGCGGCCGACGTCGGAGCCGGGCTCGTCGTCATGCACATGCGCGGTACGCCCCGGGACATGCAGGAAGACCCCCGCTACGCAGACGTCGTCGGCGAGGTGCACGCCTCGCTCGCCGCCGGCGCCTGCGCAGCGCGCGCCGCCGGCGTGGCGGAGGTCTACGTGGACCCGGGCATAGGGTTCGGCAAGACGCTCGAGCACAACCTCGCCCTGCTGCGCTCGTTGCCCGAGCTCGTCGCGCTGGGCACGCCCGTCCTGCTCGGCGCGAGCCGCAAGAGCTTCCTCGGGCGGCTCGCCGCCCCGGCAGGGTCGCCGCCCCTTGCCCCTTCGGAGCGCCTGGACGGCTCTCTCGCCGTCGCGGTGTGGGCGGCCGCCTGCGGCGTGGCGATGCTGCGTGTGCACGACGTCAGGGCGACCGTCCAGGCCCTGAGGCTCGTCCACGGCGAGCCGGCGCCGACCGCGCCCGCCGGTGCCGTCGTGTCGGAGGTGGGTCGATGAGGGGGCGCTGGGCGCAGGGCATCCCTCCGCGCAACTTCGCCTGGATCGTCAAGGACCGCCTCGCCGTGAGCGAGCGACCCGGCGGCTACGCCCCCTACCACCGGCGGGTGCGCCGCCACGAGGAGATCCTGTGGCTGGAGGGGCAGGGCTTCACCCGCGTCGTCTCGCTGCTCCCCTCGTCGCACAACCTCCACGCCTACGAGGAGGAGGGGATGCCGGCCGCGCACTTCGGCCTGGGCGCCCAGGACGACGCGCGCGAGACGCTCGTCG
>DAHVLW010000120.1:0-3570 GCA_027320205.1 Acidimicrobiaceae bacterium | reverse complement strand
TAGCGCCGACCAGTCGGTGACCGCAAAGACTCGCGCGGCGAAGCGGAGCGCTGACTCCGGCGTGACGGCGCGGGTCGCGGCGGCGCTGTGGCGTACCTGCACGAGGCTGCACTCCAGGCAGAGCTCGGTGCGCTCGTGGGCCGCAGCGCTTGGTCGAGGACCTTCATATGGACCCATCCTCTTCCGATGGCAAGCCGCCACGCCCGGGACGGGCCAGCCCCCGCCGCGGCCGGCACCAGGGAGGCGCCTCGCCACGGATAACACAGCGGCGGGAGCGTGTCAAGAATGTGTCTTTACATTTGAACATCATGTCTGCACCTCGGTATGCTCAACACCCGCGGCGTCGAGCGAGGTGTGAGGTACCGTCCAGTCATGCGCCCTCCCCAAGCGGTGAGCCCTGAGCAGTCGGCGACCATTCCGAGGCGCTCGATCGCCGGTCGCGCCCTCGACAGGGCGAGCCCGGTGCCGCTGTACTTCCAGATCGCCGAAGCGATCCAGCTGGCGATCGACTCAGGCGACCTCGCGCCCGGGGAGCGCCTCGACAACGAGATCGAGCTCTCCGAGCGGCTCGGCGTCAGCCGGCCCACCGTGCGCCAGGCGATCCAGCGCCTCGTCCAGCAGGGACTGCTCGTGCGCCGGCGCGGCGTCGGCACCGTCGTCGTCAGCCATCGCATCCGGCGCCCTGTGGGGTTGACGAGCCTCTACGACGACCTCGTGGCATCCGGCCGACATCCGACGACCGCCGTGCTGTCGCTGGGGACGGCACCGGCGGAAGAGGACGTCGCCTCGGCGCTGTCGCTCGCACCGGGGAGGGAGGTCGTCACGCTCGAGCGGCTCAGGTCCGCAGACGGCGTGCCGCTCGCCGTGATGTCGAACTACCTGCCGGCCGCGCTCCTCGAGGAGCCACTCACGTCCGGGCTGCTCGAGGCCCACGGCCTCTACGAGGTGCTGAGGGGTCGGGGGATCCAGCTCCACCTGGCGCACCAGGTGATCGCGGCGCGGCGCGCGACGGCGCGGGAGGCCCGGCTGCTCGGCGCGCCTCGGGGCGCGACCGTGCTCACGATGGCACGGACCGCCTACGACTCGAACGGCGGCGCCGTCGAGTTCGGGCGCCACGCCTATCTCGGGAGCGACTACTCCTACGAGATGACGCTCGTCCTGCAGTGACCGCGGTCTGGTCGCACCGTGGCCGGGTCGCGGCCCGACCCGAGATCCGTGAGAACACGCCGGAGGCGTTCGCGTCGGCGTCGATCGCCGGTGCGGAGGGAATCGAGCTCGACACCTGGCGGACGGTTGACGGCGAGTGGGTCGTCCGGCACGACCGCGAGACGGCTCACGGCGACGTCGACCGGCTGCAGGCGGCGGAGGCTCCCGAGCTCCCCCGGCTGGGCCCGGCGCTCGGGGCCTGCGCGGTGGCGTCGGTGAACGTCGAGCTGAAGGTGGCGGAGGAGGCGACTCCCGCCGAGGCCGCCGCGCTCGGCGGCGCGCTCGGGGACTGGCTGGCCGGCTGGTCGGAGGGGAAGGCGAGCAAGGGGCGCTCGCCGTTGCAGAGGCTCGTCGTCTCCTCGTTCTCCGCGGCGGCGCTCGCCGCGGCGCGCGGCCGCCGCGGCGATGTCGGCGCTGCCGGATCCGGCGGCCAGAAGCCGGCTGCCGAACGGGGTGGTGCGCCTGGCTACTCGACCGGCCTCCTCGTGACCGAGCTTCCCGTGCCGGAGTACCTTGCCGCGCTCGTAGCGGCCGGCGACTGGGCGGTGCACATGCTCCACGAGGCGCTCGACGAGGAGACGGTCGGCCGGTGCCACGACCTCGGCGTCGCCGTCGTCGCCTGGACGGTCGACGAGGAGGACGAGGCGGCCCGCCTGATCGGCGCAGGTGTCGACGTGCTCATCTCGAACGACCCGGTGCGCATCCTCGCCGTGCGCGACGCGCTGCGCGAATGAGCGCCGAGGCTCGACGGGCTCGTCTCGGCCTCGCCGGAGTCGGGCGGATGGGGTCGGTGCACGCCGCGAACCTCGCGCACGCCTGCCCCTCGGCCGAGCTCGTCGCCTGCTACGACCCCGACGCCGACGCGGTCGGTGCGGTTGCCGCACGCTACGAGATTGCGGCCGCCGAGAGCGTCGACGACCTCCTCACCGCTTACGACCTCGACGGGATCGTCGTCGCCACGCCGACGGCGACCCATGCGATGCTCGCCCTCCGGGCAGCCGACGCACACCTCGCCGTCTTCCTCGAAAAGCCGATCTCGCTCGAGCGGCCGGAGACGGTGCAGGTCGTGGAGCGGTTCGAGGCCGACCGGCTCGCCCTGCAGATCGGCTTCAACCGGCGCTTCGACGACACGGTGGCCGACGTCGCACGCCGGCTGCGCGCCGGCGAGCTCGGCATGCCCTACCTGCTGCGGATCTCGCAGCGCGACATGTCGCCGCCCCCGCCCGAGTTCCTCGCCGGCTCGGGTGGCATCTTCCTCGACATGGGGATCCACGACTTCGACCTGGCTCGCTTCCTGGTCGGTGACGTTGCCCGCGTCAGCGCGGTGGGGACGGCGTTGTCGGATCGCGGCTTCGCCGAGATCGGGGACTTCGACACCGCCATCGCGACCCTCGAGTTCGAGAACGGCGCCCTCGGCGTGCTCGACCTCGGCAGGGTCGCCGGTTACGGGTACGAGAGCTCGGCGGAGCTCGTCGGCGAGAAGGCGACGGTGCGGCTCGACATGCCGCCTGCGCTGCTCGCCGAGTGGCGCCAGCCCGGCCTGGCAAGCCGGCCTCTGCTGCGCTCCTACGACCGCCGCTACAGCGCCGCGTTCGCCGCCGAGCTCGACGTCTTCGCCCGGGCGCTCCTCGACGAGACCCCGCCGCCGGTGACGGGGCGGGACGCGCTGGCAGCCTTCGACATCGCAACCGCGGCGACCCGCGCGTGCGAGCTCGGCCGTCCCGTCGCGCTCGACGAGCTTGCGTGAGCGACGCCGCGGGCAACGACCCGAGACGCCGTGCTGCGTGGTCTGCTGCCTCCTCGGTCGTGGTCGTCGCGGACGAGACCGCCTCGCTCCGAATCGTGCCGCCATTGTGACGACGTTGCAACGCCGCCGAAGAGAAGAGTTCACCAGGGCGACGCGTGACCGTCGCCGCGAGAGCACCGTCTTGTCGAACGCGCCACGTAGCGTGCGTGCGGCCGAGGGCTACCAGGCCGGGGAGCTGCTGGTTGCCGGCCGCACCGATTCGGTGGACAAGCCCAGGAGGGGAGACTATCCTGTGCACTAGGTAAGTACAACATGACAAGGAGGGCCACCCTCCGGCGGTGACTGCGCCTCAAGCCCCGATGAGCTGGCCTGCGAGATCCTGACCCGCCAGGTCGGCCGCTGCCGGAGTGCCCGTACACGAGCAGCGGCCCGCCAGCGGGATCGGCTAGGGGGTACCTCCAGGTCGGGCGAGTACGGGGCAACCGGCTGAGCAGCTGCCACGTCCGCTCCCCACCGGCGCGCGGCGATGCGCAGCACGGGCCGTCAGTGGATGGTGGGCAACGAACGAAACGGAGGAACGAATGCGGCACAGAAGCACTGTGATCGCCGCCGTGGCG